>JALVDO010000571.1 GCA_027008975.1 Saprospiraceae bacterium
TGATGGCGGGTTTTTATATTGTGAAAATAGAATCGGAATACCATCCGGCAGCATTTTTAAAGATAAGTAAACAATAATATGGAAGTCATTAAAAACTTCACGGTAGAAGATGTTGAGAAGAAAGTACTATTCGTCGATTCTTCTTCTATTGATGATATTCAGGTGGATTGGTACGGAATTCAAGGTTTTTTAGTGCAAAATTTAAAACCTAATACCTATTATTCAGTAACTTCTTAGTAAGTTTGTGGCTCTCCCTTTCAAAGTAAGAAACTACATACGAGAAAAATGATTACACTTTATGTCTATTATTGATAAAATTTTAGCTTTCCTCGGGATGAAGAAGAAGCCCGGCAAGGAAAAACCGGTACAGATTGTTAATCCCGGCTCTACGATTAAAAACAAGATATTATATACTACTACTATGATTAATAGCATTACTCTTTCCTCGGATATGAAGACCCTTTATTTGATTGATAATGGGCGCGCCATTAGTTTTCCTATTGACGATCAAGTCGGTATCCTAATTGGAAAAATTGGCGATCAACTCTCCGTCGCTACTGCCGTCAAACCTATTGATACAGCCGATAACGCCGATGATACCCGGACGACAACCCGCTCTTCGGATACCGGACGAAAGGTTATCAAGCTGCAGGCAGCAGAAAAAAGCCAATGGACGATGACCTACCACAGCGATAATCAACAATTGGTTATCATTGGTACAACAGATATTGATTTGAGTCTGACGCAGCCCGATAAAGTCAACTGCGATATGCACTTTGTGGACCTCTCCAACAAAATTGTGAACATCCGTCGCAAGGAAGAGGAATTGGAGCTTATAGAATTACAGAAGTGATAGGAAGCATTAAAAAAATAGTAAAGATGCATCAAGTAGATGGCTATAAGGTGACGTGCCTCTTCAACAACGTGGAGACTAGAATTATTGACTTTGAGCAATTGTTTAAGAAGTGGAATATACCAAAAACACATATTGCATACCCCTTAATTGGGGGGATGTGAATGAATTCAAAAAATTCAAAATAATTGATGGAACTTTTGTTTGGGAAAATATAAAGTTTACCTCAAAGGACGATGAAGGGAAGGAAGTTATTCAGTTTTTTGACCTAGATCCGGTGGTTTTATACGAAAATAGTACAAGAGACACCAGTCGCAGTTTACAAGTCGGTCGGATGATTCGAAATGCGAGGAAAGAGCTTGGATTAACTCAAGAGCAACTCGCTAGGAAAGCCGGCACGTCAAAGCACTATATTTCTCGCATTGAAAATGAAAAATCCGGTATTGAATTGATGACCTTAAAAAAAATTGTTGAAGGGCTGGGAAAGAGACTTCAAATTAGTATTGAATAGGAAAATTTTATACCATGAAAAAATACGTACCCGCATTTATCTTTCTACTGCTCCTCTCAGCTACCGGCTGTAAGACAAGTGAAAAGCAAGAAAAAGAAACGTCCCAATCCACTGTCCCGGCAACTATTCAGAAGCAAACCGTACACTTCAATGCTGCCGATGGTCTGCCAGTCACGGCCGATTATTATCCGGCAAAGGAGGCAGATGCTCCGTTGATTATCCTATTCCACCAAGCGCGATTTAGTCGGGGCGAGTACCTCGAAATTGCTCCTAAGCTAAACGCAATGGGATACCGCTGTCTCGCCATCGACCAACGCTCCGGCAAAGAAGCAAATGGCATCGAAAACGAGACGCACAAAGAGGCGCTAAAACGAGACCTTCCGACCAAATATCCCGATGCCATCCCCGATTTGGAAGCCGCTATCGCCTATGCTCAGAACGAGCTGAAAGCAAAAAATCCAATAATCTGGGGCAGTTCGTATTCCGCCGCTCTTACTTTCTATCTCGGAAGTAAACACGCTGGCAAGTTGAAGGCCATTCTAGCCTTTTCTCCCGGTGAATACTTCGAGATTGGTGCTAAGTCGCTCGCATCTTTTGCGCAGGATATTACCTGCCCGGTCTTTATTACTTCCGCCAAGGATGAGCGGGATAATTGGCAGGCTATTTATGAGGCAGTTCCATCCGAAAAGCATTTCTTTCTCCCCGAAACCGCCGGGAAACACGGCTCAAAAGCTCTTTGGGCAAAGCACGAAGGACATGAGGCTTATTGGGAGGCGGTAGAAGCGTTTTTGAATGGGTTAAAGTGACGGGACGGAAGGATTAGAAATTCCAATATGCCCCTAGTTGTACCCCGGTTACATACAGTGAGGATTGGAAGTCGCTATTTTTGATAAATGGCCGAACATTTTTTTGTAATTGTGGCTCAATGGATAACGAAAGGTGATTATCAATATCGTAAGCCAGACCGATACCTGCTACAAAGTTGATGCTGGTTTTGTTGTCAATACTCGGAAATTGCATGGTGCGTATAGGGCGTATG
>JALVDO010000572.1 GCA_027008975.1 Saprospiraceae bacterium
CTAATTGCTATTTACCATGAGCTGGAACAAAAACTGGGTAATAACTGGATAGCCCCCATGATTAACGGCTTTTTTGCCATGATTTTGTTTGCCCTCCTCAAAAGAGCAGCCAAAGACCCTAAAATCAGCCGTTCCTACCCCAATTTTGCCAACGATATCTTATTCTCGCAGGGAGACGTTATTTCGGTTGCTATTGTCAGAGCATTACAGCAAATTCTGAATCAAATCAACACCGATCGAGAACTAGCTACCTTGTTCACGGAAAAGCCCCCGGAAGCAATCACAATGGCACTGTCTGAAAATTACCCGGCATTGAAGGAGGAAATCGACACATTTATTCGGCAATATGGCGAAAGGTGCGAAGAAGGAGAACTTAAAATGGAGACCGTAAATTACAAGGAAGACCCGCTGACTTTTATCCGTTTCTTAATGACCAACACTTTTTACAACCCCAATCAGAAAGCAACAGAACAACAGACTTACTTTGATTACAAAAATGTCCTAGAAAAAGCCTACCCCTATAGACCAATAAGGCGATGGTACCTCCACCTGCTTATAAAATACACCATTTGGCGGGTAAAAGACCGAGAAAACTTCAGATTTATACGTACCCAAACCTTTGCCCTCATCCGAAAAATATTTAGAGGCATTGATGCCGATTTGTTAAAAACGGGAGTGTTTACGCAAAAGGGAGACTCTCTCTATTTACACTTAGATGAAATTTTAGACAGCTCAATCAAAGCATCCTATCACGATATTATTGAGAAACGCAAAAAAATCTGGCAGAAATACGAAAACATCAAGAGAAGTAATCGCTACAAACAAACCGAAAAAGGATTCATACCCGTCTATCCCGCCATCGATACCAATGATTCTAATACCATTCGCGGAACGGGTTGTAGTAGCGGCATCATTGAGGGTGAAGTAGCGATTGTCCACAAAGATACCGCTCTGGATAAAGATTTCAGTGGCAAAATACTCATAGCCAAGCATTTTGAACCGGGCTGGATAACTTTATTCTACGCTGCCAATGGTCTTGTATCAGAACAGGGCAGCCTGCTAAGCCATACTGCTATCCTCAGTCGTGAATTGGGCATCCCTGCGATAGTTGGGGCAAAAGGAGTGTTGGCGAAAGTAAAGGATGGCGATCGGGTACGACTTAATGGTGCAACAGGGGAATTGATTCTTCTGCATGACGAATAAAGTAATCAACACAACCACCAATCTCCGACAAAAAACGAAACTGCTCGCTGTGTTCTATGGTCGCAATATTAATTTTTAATTATGTTGATGCCAGCAGGGTTATTCTTTGACTAATATTAGTTTACTTCCATTTTTTAATGTTAAACCTACGATTCCATTTGGAATTTGAAATACAACTTCAAGAAGTTCCGCATCAACATATTCAACATTTGATGTACCATAGGTATCATAAACAATCATACTGTCAATTTTTAAACTAACTACTTTTGTATATAACTGATTGGCTAAAAAATATTGATCCATTGGAACTAAACGATTGATAGTGTCAATGCCCCTAAATAAATCAAGAACTGGTGTAAGAATATGATCAGTCTCGTTTCTCAATTCAATTAAATAAAAGCAATTATTAACTGCGGGGTTACCTCCTGGCACTTCTATTTGGTCGTAAGTTTTGATTAAATCAAATTCGAAATTGCTTGAACTATATCTAATTTTCTTTTTCAATCTACAAGGCACACTCTCTTCAGATCCGGCAAGTTGGCATTCAGTATATGGTTCAGTAACTTCAGAGTCAACTAGTTCGAAATAATACTCATTTAGTTGTTCATCTATGAATTTAAGCTCATTTGCTATTGTGTCATCCATAATGCTCCAATTCGTAATATCAAAATTAAATGTCTCACAATCTCTACAATTTTCAGGATCACAAGAAGCAAGACTAATAATGACAATCATCAAGAACACAATATTGGCATCTTTTAATTGTGCGATTAATTTCATATTATAGCTTTTATCCGCATGTTATGCAATTTTTTTCATTTTCTGATCATATTAGCCGCAATTTCACCCCGAGTATTTAGTATTCTTATTAAAACCCACGAATAAACAAATGAATCTAAAAGAATTTCAATACCATGAATTAGAACTAATTCTATTGGCATTACGATGGCCAAATAAAAATCATACGCAAAAACCATTACAAAATGTGCACAACCCAACGCAAGAATAAGGTGAGTTTTACCAGATGTCCAGTTTATTATTATCGGAATGGTAATTAGTAAAAATAAGGTGCTTCGGATTAATTGAATAAAAATAATCGTTTGTGGGTTGGGAAGAAAAAGACCTTTTACTAATTCGTCATAATATATTGTAACAATAGGAGATACTAATATTCCGAAAAAAAAGTAGATGATGG
>JALVDO010000573.1 GCA_027008975.1 Saprospiraceae bacterium
TTTCCCCTTTAGCCTTTCCCCTTTAGCCTTTAGCCTTTTAAGAAACAAGGAACAAGGAACAAGGAACACCGAACAAGAAACACCGAACAAGGAACAAGGAACACCGAACAAGGAACAAGAAAAAAGAAACAAATACTAACCCATCCCCAACGAATAATAGTTAGTCAGACCACTGCTTCTTTTTCTTTTGCAATTTTGGGATATTATTTCAAAACAATTTAAAACATGTACTTATGAAAAGGGTATTATTTATTTTCGTCGGAATGTTATTATTACTATTCCTTTCTTCTTGCGGTGACCAGGATATTCCAATTCAGGAGGATATAGCCGAAAAACGGCAGGATTCTCTTGATATTATTACCAAAAGGCTGATGGACTCACTAAAAAACAAGGATCAAATGGATTTTTTCTCGTTTAACGACATTCTCCTCGGCGATGGCGTTCCCTTGAGTGTAGACCTCGCCATTCGGTGGCGAACCACTGATCCCGCCCTTGTCTTATCCCAATTTTCTTCCATTTATGAATACAAAAGCAAAGTGCTGGCCTTGCGCGGACAAGAATTGATGAATGAAGCTTTTAATGAGTTTGAGAGTGTAGATTCCGTCTTTTCTTCTCAACGCCAGCGATTCATCGGACGGTTAAAAGAAATTATTTTCGACCGCTTGCCGGAAGATGGGATTGTCATCAAGGAGGTTATTTGTGAAAAGATTAAATTTCCAGAAACCTATACCGATGCGATGAAAAAGGCCGGATTGCAGCGCCAGGAGATGGAGAGAATCAATCAGGAAACTATTCTGGCCGTAGCACGGTCAGCAGCTGACAAAAAAAAGGCTGAAGCGGAGGCAAAGGTGGCAATTGCTAAGGCACAGGCAGAGGGCAGATTGGCAAAAATAAAAGCTGAAACGGAAAAGAGCAAGAGAGCAAGTCAATTGGCCGCCGCAGAGACACAGCGGCAGGTTGCCTTCAAAAAGAGTCAAACGGAGGCTGATCACCTCAAACTTTTGGCACAGGCAGATCTCGAAAAGCAAGGCAATTTGAAAAAACTCGAAATCGAGCACGAGAAAAGTAAAATTGCCGTCGAAGTCGAACGAAAGAAAAAAATGGACATGGCCGATTTTGAGGTACAGATGGAATTGGCAAAGGTATTCCAAAACAATCCGGTATATGCCTCCTATCTTGTCAATAAAGAGATGGCTTCAAAAGTGAAGATTGCCGTTTTGCCGTCGGGTTCAGACCCCAATGTGTTTGGTACTCTTCTGAACCAAACTATCCCTGTGGCTGACACTAAAAAGGACTAACCATTAAGACAACACATTGACCATATCCAAGAGTATAGGATTAATAGAGCGGGTGTATTTAATGGCATGTTCGAAAGGAGTATAACTAATTTTGTTGTGAACAATACCAATCATGACGCCACTTGTGCCATCAACTAATGCTTCAACAGCCCCTCGTCCCATTCTGCTGGCGTTTACGCGTTCCATACAGGTGGGACGTCCTCCTCTTTGGATATGCCCCAAAATGGTTACCCTGATTTCATAATCTTTAAAATGAGATCCGACCTCTTTTGCTACTTGGAAGGCGCCACCTGATTCGTCTCCTTCCGCAACAATGATGATACCCGAACGCTTCTTCTTTTTTAGATTTTTTTTCAGGGTTTTGAACAGCAATGGATAGTCTGTTTTGCTTTCGGGAATCAATACCGATTCCGCACCGGTTGCGATGGCTGTTCTCAGGGCTATATAGCCGGCGTCACGTCCCATTACCTCTACGACAAACAGACGATTGTGGGCATTGGCTGTATCTTTTATTTTATCAATGGCTTCCATGGCCGTATTGATGGCTGTATCGTAGCCTATGGTAAAATCCGTTCCGTACAAATCGTTATCAATAGTGCCGGGACAGCCCACGATATCAATATCTCTAAACTCCTTCATGAAAACCTGTGCGCCGGTAAAAGTACCATCACCACCGATGACTACCAGCCCGTCAATTCCTTTGGATTTTAGTTGCTCATAGGCTTTTAGCCTTCCCTCTTTTGTTCGGAATTCTTTGCTCCTTTCCGATTGTAATATCGTTCCTCCTAGCTGAATGATATTACTAACCATGGCGGACTTCATTTTGATAAAGTCTCCCTCGATGGCTCCTTGGTAACCCCTTTTTATTCCAAATATTTGAAGCTTGTTATGCAAGGCCGTTCTGACTACCGCTCTAATACATGCATTCATACCCGGGGCATCTCCTCCAGATGTGAGAACCGCTATCTTTTTCATAATACACAATTTTCTTGAATCCCCTTATGGAACATCACCTAAGGGGGGCTAAGATACAAAAGTAACCTTAATAAAAACCAAGCTACAATGTTAGTGCTTTTTTGAGACTAATACAAATAAATAGGAGAGGAATTATTTGTATCGTCTTTTGACCAGTTTGGCAAATTCTGTAGCAGTCTCTATTTTATCTCCATCTGTCCAATTGTTTTCCGCTGCAAAGCTGGAAAGAACTTGCACAGCCTCTTCATAAGAAGAAAGGGCATTTAGGCGATTGAGCGTTTCAGTAAATGTGGTTTGTTGGTTGTCGAATAATTGGCTGACGTATAATAATCGGTCGTTAATAGCCAGTGCCTTGGTTAAGTCTTTAATAGGGGTCAGGCTCAACCGCTCAGACAGTTCCTTGGGTTCTTTGAATTCAAATATTTTTTTTAACTTACCGGTGACAGGTTTTGCGGTTTGCTTCGGAGGCGTTGGTGGGGGAGGTGTTGGCGCAGGTGGCGGTGCCGGAATATCAATTATTTCCTCTTCCATTGTTGTAATGGATTCCGGAATGGTAACTTTTTTGGGTGGGGTATAGGGAACTTCTTTTTTTGCTTTTGGGGCAGGACGAGGCTTCACCTTACTTACTTTCGGGGCGGGTTTTGTAGGGGTAGTATCTCCCTCTTGCATTGATAATAACTCGTAAAATTGGCGAGTATAACTCATTAGCAAATCCCTTTCAATGGAGGAAATTGCCTCATCTTCGCTAAAGCTATCTATCAGGTTGTTAATCTTCTTTAAAACCGCTTTTGATCTTTGTAAATCCATATTATTGCATTGTATTTAAGTTGCAAAATTAATAAACTATTCCTATATTCCGATTATTGCGCAAATTACTTCCATTCTACAACAACACCCCGTTCTTTATTTAGCATCTGCTCGGGTACCGATTTTATTATTTCCTTTTGTAGCGCTTCAAGAAGCTGAGTTTTTGAAAATCCTGAGGCATACACCAGACTGACTTCTCTCAGCGGCGTAATATCCTCAAAGCAGACCACTCTGTTTTTTATGGTATCATCGACCGCTAGTGCGGGGAGGAGGGTGAAACTACCTTCTTTGTCAACGAGGTTTTTGAGTGTTTCCAAGGAGCCACTTTGGTAGTGAAAGGGTAAATTCGAGGTTTTTTCCTTCCATTGGCAGAGGTTCAAAACCTGATGACTAAAGCAATGTCCTTGATTGAGCAACCAGACATCCGGGAGCGAAATTTCGGTTGTCCTAATGCTTTCCCTTTCGGAAAATGGATGGTTTTCGTTGGGGTAAACTAATATGTCTTCATAGAATAAGGGGAGCTCCTTAATTTTGCTATTTTTAAGTGGGGTGACCAAAAGGCCAATGTCGAGCTGGTCTTTTAGTAGTTGTTCCTCTATCTCTACTGTTATTAGTTCCTGGACTTCGACTTCAAGCAGCGGATTGTGTTGAGTGAAATCTCCAATAAAAAGCGGAAGTAAATAGGGTGCCAATGAGGGTATAATCCCTATTCTGATTTTGCCCTCGATTGATTTCTTCTCTTCGGAGATGATGTCCATTATTTTTTCCCGCTGTCTCAATAGTATTCTTGCCTGTTCGATTATCTTTTCTCCGGCCTGGGTCGGTACCACCGGTTGCTTGCGCCTATCAAATAACAGAATCCCCAGATCAGACTCCAGTTTTTTGATTTGCATACTTAATGTGGGCTGCGTCACAAAACAATTATCTGCTGCCGTGTGAAAATGCCGATAGGTATCCAGCGCGACAATATACTCCAATTGTGCAAAAGTAATCATATAAATAGATTTTATTGATGCAAAGATAGTGATTATTGATTTGATTTATATTTATATCGAACTTATATTTGCATTGAGATAAAAATAAATGTAAATAGTTAAAAACGAACAATTATGTATTTAGAACACGCAAATATCACCGTCTCAGATTTAGACGCTACCGTTGAGTTTTACAAAACAGCCTTTCCTTCATTCAAAATCCGGGGCGGTGGTACGCAACCTTTGGAGGGCGGCGGTTTTAAACGCTGGCTACATTTCGGCACAGACGAGACTTACGTTGCCTTATCAGAATTGCCGTTGGAGAAACAGCCCGAAAAGGATTACGACAAAAACGGGTTCAATCACATCGGCTTTGTTGTCGAGGATGTCAATGCACTTGCCGCCCGGATGGAGGAAAAGGGATACAAGCACACTTATCCACGGCAGGAGGAAAAATATCGCATTCGCGAGTACTTTGGTGACCCCGACGGCAATGAGATTGAGTTTGTGCAGTATTTATCGGATAATTGGGCGGAGCGGAATGCTTATGAGTAGTGTTTAGGAGTTTATTGGACGGGGCGCTCTTTTTCCATCAATTCTATCCGGTTATTCCAATAGTCAAAAAACGAAAATCTATTAATTCCTGGAATTTTGTCATCTTCCTTGATTGTTACCCCTTTCTTGGTTAGATATTCTTTTGCGGCACTAAGATTATCAATTTCAAAGGCTGGATGTCTTTTTGATTTTCCTTCGATAATTTCAGTTCCGATATGGAGTTGAATATCTGCGATTTCTAGCCAAAAGCCGCCATTTTTTTTTAAATTTTCGGGTTTTTCAATTTCTTTTAATCCCAAAATTTCACAATAAAATTCACGCCCTTTTTCTTCTTCTCCTATGGGAATGCAGATTTGAACGTGATTTATTTTTTTAAAGTTTATAGGCATGATTATATGTTCTATTTTCAAAAATTAGATACTCTTTTCATTTGCTATATAGCCAATATTGTTCTTCAATGTCTTTTTTTTGTATTGCGTGGTGGTGCATGTTCTTCTCCGTATTTTAATTCCTTACATGAACTTTATATTCATAAGAAATAATTTTCTTTCCATTTGGTTCCACCACAAAATTCCATTGGATTATATTAGTTTGATTCTTTGCGAATATATGTCTGTAGGTTTGCATTATTTTCCATTCCTCCGAAGATTCTATTAATTCGACAGCTCTAATATTTCGGTTAACCATCATGTCTATTTTATCATTTTTAAGGTTTATTAGCTCAATCTCACCTTTTACCTTAACTAAATACCCATAGTATCCGTTACGCAATATTGCATCCTTTTGCCGAGATATTTCTTTTTCTGATTGCCTTATAATAATATTTGGAGATATTGCCATCTTAACTATACATGTTTCCCCAACAGGTGTGTAGTTTAGTTTTTCTTGGCTTATTGGCACTATTGAATTAGTCAAAGATTTATATTTCTTAAAGAATACCGATCCTGTTGTTAAAGGTACTTCAGCATTGTTTCGAAATTTAATAGCATGCCATACATTAGTAGGATTCTCTTCCTTTTTATTGCTACTACTACTCGAAATGAAATGGTCATTCGACGGTAAATCAACCGTATATACGTCTTTAAATGTTGTTTCAAATTCCGTGACATTTAAGTTTAATCTATCTCCCCTTTTCATATTTACACCCTCGAAATGATAGAGGAAAATATCATCGTCATCTTCTCCTTCTTCTAGTGGATATTTATTATTCCCATAAACTTCTTTTACTGCTATATTATAGAACGAACTCCCACTTTGTGAATTTATGTTATTTCTTGTAATAGTACCTCCATTAGAGGTATTAATTTTGTTAATCAAATCAATTACCCTATCGTTGCTTACCAAAGGATCTGCAATCATAGAATACTTAAATACCGGAACCCCTACGGCTAAATTTAAATCGACGTTTGATAAATTTTCCACATCATTTAAAACATTTGCGTTCAACGAGATTTTTAATTTATCCTTTGTCCCAATAGAAATGAAATAACTGGGAGTCCATGTTATTCCTTTTCGTAAATAAGATAATTTTACAAGTTGATCTCGTTTGTCATTCTCTAGTTTTATTGATAGTTTTTGTTCCGTTGATTCACTAAACAATTCAGGTTTGTCAATAAACTGAAAGTAATCTATTTCTCCTAGGTTTACTAGTCTCCAGCTATCCTGTTGCTTTAAGACAATTGTTTTTGCTTCCAACCTCCGAGCAGGAACAGAGTTATAACCTGTATTTTCGACAGAGAAGATTTTACCTTTGATTTTTGTATTACCATCTGTCAAAACAATTTCTATTTCTTTTCCAACATTCTTTTGAAAAATTTGAATTATTGAGCCAAGTGCAACATTATTTTTTGTAACTCTTGTTGACTGTTTTGTTAAAACCTTATTGCCCGGTGTTTCAAGCTCAATTGTTCCAAGTATAATGTTATTTTCAACATATGCTCCAGAATTGTAATATCTGTAACTATCTTGTATATTTGGTTTACTTTGATAAGGCAAATCGATTTCTATTGACTTTTCGTTGCTTTCACAAGGCCCCTCTTTTTCAACAAAAACTGTTGCATCCTTGAACACAGTTATTCTTTTTGTACTTAATTCGCATTGGCTATAAATTTTATTGCACGTTGCCATTAATAATAAAATTATAAATATATTTTTCATCGTTTATGTATTTTTTATGGAGCAGAACTAACTCATAACAACACAAATATACATCATAAATCGCATTCCCTTTACTCTTTCCAAAATTTTCACTGGATTGAGCTATCATTAAAATAGGAAATCAACTCTTCCAACGCCCAGGCATCCGCTACATCGTAATGATGGACTTTGGTTCTTCCCCTGCTCGCTGCGACCTGTGGTCGCAATGCGGATATTGGCGTAGGCTTCTAGCCAAAATCGCACAAAGCCATAGGTTAAAACCTAGATTTTAGTGCGTTTTGCGACGGCACGTCGCAACGAGCCGTCTAATTTTTTAATTTTTATTATGTCGGTGCTAGCAGGGGTGCTATGACAGCTATCGCGTGTTTCCGACTGGATATTTAATGTTCAAAATGATCCATGCTTTTCCAATACTTATCCTTAAAGACTTCGATATCATATTCAAAGTCCACTTTGGTTCTCATTCCTTCAACTATTTGGATTGGTTTGACAAAATCTTTGGTTGCATAGTAAATTTCTCTCTTCCCTAAACCTGTTGTTTGAGCAACTTGAATGTAACCATCTTTGTCAGGTAATAATTCTCTAAGTTTATCCTCAAATTGATAGTACGTTTGTAAAGCTTCTTGATTTGGCATCCCATTGTTCTCATTCTTGTCAAATTTGATTGTTATTACAACTATCCAAGGGTGTGATGCTTTTTTATCCCATTTTATAATATCTGAGTTAACTATACCAACAATCACTTTATCTCCTTTATCCCATTCAAAACTCGAATAGTTTGATTCATCAGAATTATGAAAAATTCCTTCATATTTTTCGATGAATTCTTTTTCTCTCCAATTTATGTAATCGTTTAATTTACTGATTGGGTTCAATGTTATCTCAGAACTAACATTATGCACTACTGACAATCTATCTATTTGTGTAGCTGTTTTAATTTCTCCTAAATAGTTTTCTGTAAAAATGAATAATCCATTTTCAATTAGCTCAGTTTGATTATCCTGATACTCCTTGGAGTAGATTAGCTTAATTGAAATTTCATCTGGGTAATCTGAGTCAATTTCAGGGTAGAAAAAGATATTTTTAGTTGTAAATGACTTAGTCCCCATAATAATTTCAAAATCAGGAGAATCCATTGAAGGTTTGAAGGCTGTAAATTGCCAATTTTCAAGTTTCGGGGCAGAATCAACTAATTCCGTGATGTAAGGAAATAATAAGAGGTTTCCTTCAGCTGTAAAGATTAATTCAGCATTAGTGTCATCCATCATTCCTGTTAATAGAAAAGCACCTTTCTTAATTTGATTAAGTTTATTAAAAACTGGAGTAATAAACTCGAATTGAATATTCTGTTGGGATTTAACAGCTTTCAAAAACCTTTTTTGATTTCCACTAAACCAATTCCAAAATTCACTGATTGTCAACTTCTCTGGTTCTTTTATTACCTGTTCTTCCTTTTTACCAAATAGTTTATTTAGAAACTTCATTTTTTACTTTTTTCTTGTCGACAACGTCTGCGATAGCCAGCGGGTGTAGTAGAATTGATTCTTCGTTAATCCCACTATCTCCAAGCATTTATCTCGCTTTAGTCCCTGATGCATGTAGTAACGAACTAAATCTTTTTTTTCAGCTCGGGGTACTTTTTTTTCAACATATCATCTTTGAGGCGACCTTCCAATTCTTTCTCCGCTAACAACAATTTTAAAGCCTCATTTTCCTTGCGAAGTTGTTTTATTTCACGATTACGATCCTTTAATGTTTGGTGTTTTAACCCTTCTTCTCCATGCAAGAACAACTTCTTCTTCCAATAGTAATAAGTGGCTGGACAAAGGTCATACTTTGCCAATGTCACCTTGACACCTTCCTTAGAGGCTTCATCCAAAATGGCTAATTTTTCTTCTTCCGTGAATTTTTTTGTACCTTTTTCTGTCTTTTCCATATTCAAAAGTACATTTTTTTTCGTAATTTGTCTTAACCTTTAGGTGGCTGAAACAATGATATTCAAGATTTGTCTGATTATTTCCATTGCCATTCTATTTTATATTTCAAATTCGTCGATTTTAATTTTTGACATTTCTTTCTCGTAAACTTCTTCGATTATTTTTTTCGTCAATTCAATGATTAGTTTTTTATCTGTTTTAAGGTCTAATTGATATGTCGGAATTCCATCCCAAACATGACGATGAAACTCATCTGCAAAATCTGAATTAGTAAATCTTTCCAATTCTCCCTTTGTTTCTGGAAATGAATCATCAAAAGAAAGATGAATTCCATATCCGAATTCATGTAGTTACCCCAAAAATTAGGACAGTTTGCTAAGACAATAATTCTGCTTAAATTTGTATTTATGAAAAGGAGAAAATTTACTGCCAAATTTAAAACAAAAGTTGTTTTAGAGGCACT
>JALVDO010000574.1 GCA_027008975.1 Saprospiraceae bacterium
AATGGAAGGGGCGTAGCCCTGACATCTATTCATTATTTCATTCAAAAGATATCTAGGATGGTAAATATACAGTTACAAAATTTTGGCTTTGGGATCAAATTGAGAATTGCTGCTGGTATTGGTGGTTTCCCAAATAAATTAACTTATTTTCGACAGTTTACTATGGCAAAACCAACACAAATAGTACCTTTGCTCGTCGCAGTTCATTATACTAATTGAATATTAAACAATATGATACAAACATTAAAAAAACTTTCTATTTTGTCACTACTGCTATTCAGTATCTCTGCCGTGTCCGGTCAGGGAGAGATTGCCGTCAGGGGCAAAATAATGGATCAATTCCTCAATACGCCTATTGAGGGAGTCAAAGTATCGGCTAAAACTGAAAACTCCGCTGAATTATACACGACAACATCGGACAACTCCGGGGCTTTCCAGTTGATGATACCATCCGGAAGTACGGCAGAGTTGACCTTTAGTAAAGCTGATTTTCTAATCCTATCGAAATCAGTCGATGCAACGACAAGTAACGTGGATTTGGGCGTAATCCAGCTCGAGGCTTCCCTTTCGACTAAAGAGGAGGATATCATCCCCGTTGTCACGCTTTCGGAAAGCGATGATAGCGATGATGACGGAAATATTTCCACCACCCTATCGTCATCACGAGACCCTTTCCTGAATACGGCTGCTTTCAACTTTGGAGCGGCGAGGTTTCGCATTCGAGGCTATGCCTACGCTTATTCTACGGTGTATTTCAATGGAGTGCCTATTAATGACATCGAACGAGGTGGTATTTATTGGGGTACCTGGGGAGGATTAAACGACGTCATGCGCAATCATACTGCTGTACTTGGATTGGCTCCGGCTGACTTTGGCTACGGAGATATTGGTCTGAACACGACGATTGATACCAGAGCCATGAGCCAGCGTAAGCAGTTGCGTGCTTCCTTTGCCGTATCCAACCGCTCCTACCGAAATAGAGCCATGCTCACCTACTCTACCGGGCAGTTAAAAAACGGCTGGGCTGTATCTGCATCGGCATCCCGTCGATGGGCTGATGAAGGCTTTGTAGAAGGGACATTTTATGATGCGTATGCTTATTTTCTTTCGGTTGATAAAAAAATTGGTCGTAAGCATACCATCAACGCTACCCTATTCGGAGCACCAAATGCTAGGGGAAAACAAAGCGCTGCTACCAAGGAGCTATTTGATTTGTCCGGCTCAAATTATTACAACAGTTACTGGGGATACCAAAATGGCAAAAAACGAAATTCCAGGGTTTCCCACACCAATTTACCAACCGCTGTACTAAGACACGATTGGAATATTTCTGATAAAGCCATTTTGACGACGGCTATCTCCTATCAGAAAGGCGAGAACGGCTCTACGGCGCTGGATTGGTACGAAGCACCGGATCCACGTCCGGATTATTATCGCTATCTCCCCAGCTACGCCAATAAGGAGCAGGCTGGTGCGGTAGAAGAAGTACTGCGCAATAAATTTGCAGCACTTCAAGTAGATTGGGATAAAATGTATGCAGCCAATCGAGCCAGTTTTGCTACCGTCGAAGACGCCAATGGGATTGCAGGAAATACCGTTACTGGCAAAAGGGCGCTTTACGTTGTTGAAGACAGGCGTTACGACCCGACTCGAATCAATGCAGCGACGACCTTAAATGCTTATTTGGGTGATAAGTTAATTCTTACAACCGGATTAAGCTATCAGAATCATCAGACACATAATTACAAATTACTGGATGATTTATTGGGTGCTGAGTTTTATGTTGACATTGACAAATTTGCTGCTTTTAACGCTGCCGGCGATAAGGATTTTATCCAGAACGATTTGGATACGCCTAATAAAATCATCAAAGAAGGTGATAAATTCGGCTATGATTACGTCAACCACGTCACACGACTTAATGGATGGGCACAGTTGGAGTTGCGGCTGCGAAAATTCAACTTATTTGCTGCCGGCAATGCGGGAACTGTCAAGTTCTGGAGAGATGGTTTGGTCAGAAACGGAAAATTTCCCGATAACTCTTTCGGAAAGTCAGAGGTGCAAAATTTCAAAGAATACGGGGTTAAAGCCGGGGCATTATTTAAAATAAACGGAAGGAATTACCTTTTCGCTAATGGTTCAATCAATAATCAGGCACCTTTGATGAGGTACGCATTTGTATCACCGCGAACGCGAAATCAGGTCGTCGACGGATTGAAGACCTCTTTGGTACAGTCTGTAGAAGGAGGATATGAAATGAAAGCGCCAAAGGCGAAATTTAGACTGCTCGGTTACTACACCAGTTTTTTCGACCTTGTAAATAGCAACAGTTTCTATCTGGATAATGCCATTCGTACCTCAGCGGGTACATCGGGAGGTTTTGTCAAT
>JALVDO010000575.1 GCA_027008975.1 Saprospiraceae bacterium
TCAAAATTCATTTTATTTAAAACTTCTGAAATCTTAAATCGTTAATCCTTGTTCGATATTCTGTGGGGATCGGATTTTTGTCACGGATTTCTTATAACCTTCTCCCGAAACAAAACCCCACGCTCCGACTCCACAACAAAAAAGTAAACCCCACTCACCAAATCACGCACATCCCACCCCTGCGAAACATTCCCCGACTTCAAGCTGCGCTCCTTCACGAGGCGACCACGCACATCGTACAACCGGGCAGTCGCATGAATACCCACCGGCAATATATAATCGAAGAAGAAGTAATCACTTACAGGATTGGGGAAGAGCCTCGCCTGCTGCAAGAGCGAAACCGGCTCCTGCGTACCTACGACATTGACATAGACGGTATCGCACCAGGTATCGCTGCCGCTATAATTGGTAGCGGTGAGACAGACCTCGTAGGCGCCATCCTCGAAGTAGGTATGCACAGGATGCTTTTCATTACTCTCCTCCCCATCGCCGAATGTCCAGTGGTAGGCATCGTCGGGTACGATATACATGGTGGCTTCGGGAGAGAATAGGGTGGCATTGTAGAAGGCGATATCGTGTACATCGGTACTGTCTTGTACGTACTCAAAGCGAGCAGTAGGCGGCGGATTGTCGATGCCGAGGGTGTCGGCAGGGCTGCCGTCGAGGGGACCTAGACCGTAGTAGGGGAAGTTAGGGATACTAAAGGCATTATAGGTCAATAACTCCACACCATGCGGCTCCGCCCGACACGCCAAGCCCTTTTTATTCGGCTCATGGATGACGGAGTAGTACTTGACTTGTGTATTGGAGCAGATGTATATTTTACCATCAGGCGCGAGCTGCGCCATGAAGAATTTGGTGGGGGCATCCAAGGGAGGGCTAGTGAAGTCGGGGTCGTATTCGGCGACTACTACTCTGCTTTCTTCTATATTCTCTGCTTCGAGGTCATATTGAAACACCTGTGAATAAGATGAAAAATAGAGGAATCTAGAATTTTCTGATATAGCTCCTCCTCCGGCATATGTTGGATGCGTATCTAAGATAATATCAGAAAGAATAAACTGACCAATAGATCTATCAAAATCATAAATTTCAATATAATTTTCTTCAAATTTATGTAAATTCACTTGAACATATTTTAATCCATTAGGAGAAAAAAAACATTGTCCGGTTCCCTCCGGCATGGTATCTCCAATTATCTGTAATTCAGGAGAATGAATACCTTCAGTATCAAATAACATTGTATAATATTCATTCCCATAATATCGGGGAATAGTAAGCCACCAATCTCTCCCATCTGAATGCCGAACGGCAGTAATTTCACCAAAACCTAAATTTGAAAATTCTTTCCCATTATTTGTTCCGTCAATAAAAAGAATGTTTTTTTCTAAAACTTCCCCTTTACCTTCGTTTGCTTTCATATTTATTATACTATAATAAAAAAAATTTATTACGGAACTGTATCCTCCTGGATGATTAAAACTCCAATCTCTAGTCTCGTGAAATAAATAATAAATGCTGTCATTTTCAGGAAGCGGTAAAATCAAACCTCCTTGTATAACTGGCACACCAACATCCACCCAACTATCCGTATAATTCCCCGGATTAATCCGCTCTCCCCCTTCAATAATCTCTCCATCCCTATTGACGATAGAAATACCATTGGTGTGAAAGAGATATTGTCCGGAGGTATCGCAAATGCCGGCGTTGACGACATCGAATTGGATGGGATTGTATTGTTGATAAAGTAAAGTAGGCTTAGAAGAAAAATCGAACATCGTTGCTCCAAAGTTGGGGTAGCCCTCTATACTTCCACTTCCTGTTATCCATTGAAAATCCCGTTTCTCTCTTTGAAAAATCTGTTGCCCCTCTACTTTAAATACCGATAACAAAATAATAAAAACAATAATTTTTTGCATAAAGCGGGTATATTAAAAAAGCCTGTGCCAAATGTTGGCACAGGCTAAAATGTTATTTAGAAATAATGATTTTTTGTACCAATAATTCTTCTCCTATTTCATTATTCACCCAAAGCATATACATACCGTTGGTGAAATTGGAGACATCCAACACTTGATGGTCAGTATCTTTTGACAGCAGGGAAGTAGTGACTTCCTGTCCGTAAAGATTATAGATGACCAATCGGGCATCTTTGGCTATCTGATACCGGATATTCAATTGTGTCCTAATCGGATTGGGATATACATGAATAGATGACTTAGTGTCAAATGAGACTGATTTCCCCTTTTCCGTATTGGTCATTTGTAACGCACCATTGTCTATTCGCTCCAAAGCAGCGAAACCGTTGCAGGCATCCACAAAAGCAGTATCCTTGACCAGTGCATACAAGCTTCTGGCTCGATAAACGGCTCGTCCGCCTTTTAAGG
>JALVDO010000576.1 GCA_027008975.1 Saprospiraceae bacterium
GGGGAAAATGACTGCTGCACAGCAGCAGTCAGGTGAGAGCGCTGTTGTCAGCAATTCAGATGCAACAGCGCAGAGCGCGAACGAGGTGCAGATATGGCCCAATCCCTACAAGAGACAGTTGCAGATATTTTTAAAAAGCTCACAGCCGGGTATGGCAGAGCTTCGGATATGGACGGTGAGCGGCGTGCTGCTACACAGACAAGTCTTTGATCTGTCGGTCGGCTCAGGTCTGTTTGAGCTTGACAAAGCAGCGTCTCTGCCACCCCAACTGCTCTTTGCCGAAATACGCTTCGCCAACGGCGAGCGACGGATGTTGAAAATCGTTCATGAATAAAATTCTCCCCGTGATGAAAATAAACATAGACCTTCGAAATTTTTTATTTTTATTTATTTTTGTTTTGTCTGCAGGAGCGCTGGCGGCGCAGCAGCAGGGAAGTGACTGTCATGCTTATGATCCTGTGATGGAACCCACTTGGGACCCTTTAAGTGGTCAGGGAGGAATTGGGGGAGCATCACTGTGCTGTGAAGGCGTTGAATATCCTCCGACAGTTATGCAGGAAGAGGTTAATATTTTATGTTATGACGTGAGCGCTATCAATGACTTGATAGAAGGGCAGACATCCGGAGCTGGCGCAATTTGGGTATATGATCGGTGGATAATAGGAGGTATGTTGGATGATCCCGATCCGGATCCGGACCCTGCTGATTTTGGGGATGTTTGGGATTTGGTGGTGCATTTGAATACAGTGCTTGACAATTACGGAGTTTCAGTACATATGCACTACGATCCGGAGACGGAGAAGATATGTACTGACGGCCCTGCTGATTTGGACATTTTATATCTGAAAATTTATTTGTATGATCCCAATTTAGATGAGTTGATACTTCTGGATCGGCCGTCATTGGTGCCGCAAGGGGAGGTTGTTATTGTTGAAACAGAGGTTGATTGTCCTATTCAGCAGATGAATATGTATGGGGTGTTTGGAGATATAGATATCCCGTCGGGTTATACTTTGTTACAAACATCAGGAGGAGATGAACTTACAGTGGGAGATATAGAGGCCAATGCATCTCTGGCGGAGTGGGATGGATTTAGTCCGGAGCAGACTGCGTATATGTTTTATCAGGCGATAGAAAGTGGCGCCTTGCCTTATGGCTTGGGTTGTTTTAATTGGAATTGTATAGATTTAGGCTCTTTGGGAGAGGCTCTTAGTCAGGATCCCGTTGCTGGTGCGTTAAACGATGAGTTGCAAAGTGAGTTGGGTGGAGATCTTCCTTCGGGCTATACAAATGTTGCAGACTATTTAAGCGATGTTGCAATTGGAGAATTGACAGCGATTCAGGATGCGCCGGGCGGTTTGGCCGGCTACCTAAACGACTATTTTGGCTGGCATTTGCCGGATATGGGACCTTGTGAAGGTGATGATTATGCTATTGATTTAACAAATTATACAGGGAATGCAGATGCTCTGCCCTTTGGAGGCGGAGAAGGAGGAGGTGTTTCGAACAAGAAGGGTGGTAGTAAGAAGGGGTTGAAGATGCAGGGAGGGGTGCAAGAGACAACTGCGGACCCGAACTATTTTTCAGGCTCGATAGCGGGTCTGGGGCATGGGGGCGGAGAGGTTTCATTGCCTTCGCCAGATGCACAAAAAATGATAGACCAAGTCAATGCTGGCGTTAATCTGTACAACGGTACGGCCTCAATTTCAGTACCGCTTTATACCGTTCAGGCCAATGACATTTCCCTGCCGATCGGCCTTTCGGGTGGCGGGAATGGCCTGAAGGTAGATGATCTGGGCAGTTTGCTGGGCGAGAACTGGCAGTTGGAAGTTGAAGGGATGATTACCCGTGTGATGAAGGATTTACCGGATGAATTTGAGGGGATTATTGAGGGTAAAGGGGCTGGTAAGAATTATATGGTTACGCCCTCATTTCAGCTTCCGTCGCGTATAGGTTTACGGATAGCTTTGAAAGGAGACTGGGCTAACAGCATTATAACCAATGCATGTGCCGGAGGTCTTCCCTGTGATATAGAAAAGAAGCTTTCCTTTCCGGGCTTGCATGTCAATGTGTTGGGTGGAGATGGCAATGGAGGGTCAGGCTCTTCGGGAGGCGGGAATGATGATTTGGGGCCTCTTACAGTAGATTTTTATTGGAGTTCGATGCGTCCCAATATACTGACAACAAAGTTGGGAGTCCCGTTATTTTGTGTGCTTGCCGGTCGTGTGTGTTTTTATTTGGATATAAGTTTTGATGTCGGATTTAAATTATCGGAAAAGCCAGGTCGGGTATTTTTTGAAGAGCATGCTTTGGGTTATAAATATCTGTCTGATGCAGACAAAATGCAGGCGCTTGCTGATGTGAATATTTCTCCGCCTGCTTTATG
>JALVDO010000577.1 GCA_027008975.1 Saprospiraceae bacterium
TTTTGCATCATAGTATTTTTCGAGTATTTTGGTTAGTAAGTTCTTTTTGAAAAGGCTATTGAGCTTGCTGGCAATACCTCTTTTTCGGATGTCGATTTGGTATTTCTCATCGGTGATATCGTCAGCTTTGAAAGCATCAATACGCGCTAATAACTGTTGTACCTCTTCCAATAATTCTTTGGCCATCCCGGCTTCCTCAAATTGCTCATTCTGCTCCGCACTTTGTTGTTTTTGTTTGAGATTGGTAGCGAATGATTCCAATTCTTCTTTGATGGCCGCCATATCAATCAATCGCTCTGTCGGGCTAAAGACGTTGACGAATTCTTGCCCTGTCAGCGTCAGATACACTTCGACTTTCAGGTCGCGGGATTCGCTCATCTCGAAGGTGAGTTCTACATCGGAGCCTTTAATCAGGTCTCTTTCCAGGTCTTTTCCTTCTATTTTGACGTATCCGATGATTTTGTTAGCAGCCGGCAGATTATCGACGGAGCCTTCCAGTATTTTGATGACCATCGCTTCCTGCGAATTTTTATAGAGGTGTTTAGAGACTTCCTTAATGACCGATTTTTTCAGGGGAAGGATGTCATTCTTTTTGAAGATGGGCTCGAGCATGGTCGTTCCTTCCTCCAACGAATCGATTTCGAGGCAGATATCTGCCGGCAGGGGTTGCCCGTCGATGCTAAACATACCATGGGTGATGCCGATTGGGGGGATTTCAATATCCATCTCATCTCCGCGGGCATCGTATATTTTTAGGGTAAATTCATTATGGACATTTTCCACTAGAGGCAATTCTTCATAGATGTCGCCGCTCAGGCTTTTTTTGCCGGTGTCGAAGCCGCCGTCTCCTCTGGTGATTCGATAAGTTTTTTGCTTGGTATTGCCTTTGATTTTTGCGAGAAACATGGTCTCTGATTCTCTGGCAACTTTATTAAAAGCCATATTTATCTCCAATTCGGAAGAGGTGCTTTTTTTGGGTGAATGGGATTGCTCGGCGGGAGTGGGATTGCTGATTTTCATACCGGCATAATAAGCAGCACCAATTCCAACGGCAGTCGTTGGGTCTATCTGGAAGTTTACGGGAATTCCAATCTTATCAGTAATGTGGTTACGCACCGCGGGGATATAGGTCGAGCCACCGACCATCAGTACAAAGTCGATCTCTTTTTTATCCATTTTGTTTCTTTTGATGACCTGTCCAATCATCTCCTCTGTCCGGTGGATGAGTGGGGCGATTAGCTCATCGAGTTCTGCGCGAGTGATAGAGAAGCAGATATCGATTTCATCACCATTGTCATCTTCGATTTCAAACTCAATTTCCGCTTCTTCCACATTGGAGAGCATGATTTTAGCTTCTTCGGCTTTGTAGAGTAGCAGGTTGTATAGCTTGGCGTATTTGCCGGATGTCCTTTTGATTTCCTCTTCCAGGTTTTGAAAATGTCCTGCGGTTTTGATTTTTGGCAGTATCAGTTGGTCAAGGATAAGTGTATCGATATCCGTTCCGCCAAGGAAGTTGTCTCCCTCGTGGTCGATGACCTTCATTTCTTCTTCTTCCAAGGAGATGAGGGCGACATCAAAAGTGCCTCCGCCGAGGTCATACACCAACCATTTTTTATCGGCATCCAATTCGAGGTTTGCCTTATTGGCATAAGCTAGCGATGCGGCGATGGGCTCCTGCAATAAAACGACCTCTTCAAATCCGGCGAGGAATCCGGCTTCCTTGGTGGCATTGGACTGGACAGTATCAAAGGCGGCGGGGATGGTGATAATGATAGAAGTTGGTTTTTCCTTATTATAGATAAACTGCTTTAATTCCTTCAAAATGATGGCTGAGAGTTCGATGGGGGTTTTAAACGCTCCGGTATTTGGAATGAAATACTGCTCTGCCGTTCCCATCTTTCGCTTGAAGTGAGCAACTGTATTTTGGGGGTCTTTATTTAAAATCTCTCTTGCTTTATCCCCGACGAGGACCCTGTTTTTGCGATAGGCAATGACGGAGGGCAATGTGCTTTTGAGGTTGAGAGGATTTTTGAATATTTCCACCTCTCCCTCTTTGTATTGTGCAATGGTGGAATTAGTGGTACCGAGGTCGATTCCGAAATCAATCGTCTTTGACATAAAATACTATTTTTGTGATGATACAATGACAACGGCGGGTTGTACGATTTGGTTCCCTCCTCCGTTTCTAAAATAAACAATGGGCTTGATGACTTCCACAATTTTCAGATTATCCATTGTATCGCCTGCGATAGAGGCTTCGCAATCCAAGCGCGTAAGGTCATAATCTTCGCCCAGCGGATTTTTAATGAAATACCCCAAATCTTCAAATGAACGATAGATGCGCTCAAATTGTCGCCTTATCCTGTCCTTATCCATTTTAC
>JALVDO010000578.1 GCA_027008975.1 Saprospiraceae bacterium
GAAAGAACTCCTGCCTGTTGGTCCTTGCGGGAAAGAACCACGCCCCGAGGGATTGTTTTGGTTAATGCTTACGGGTGATATCCCAACTGAAAAGGAAGTGGATTGGCTTACTGACCAATGGATGCATCGCTCCAATGTACCGTCCCACACTTTTGAGCTGCTCGACAAATTACCTACGGATACGCATCCCATGACGCAATTTATTATTGCTATCACTTCACTCCAAACGGAAAGTATCTTTTCAAGAAGGTATGCAGAAGGATTGAAAAAAACTGAATATTGGCGTTCGGTATATGAAGACGCAATGAATTTAATCGCAAAATTACCAAGGATTGCCGCCTATATTTATCGCCGGTCTTATCATAATGGAGATCATATTGCCCCCAATTATGAGTTGGATTGGGCAGGCAACTTTGCACACATGTTGGGTATCGAAGATGATGGTTTTAAAAGCCTAATGCGGTTGTATTTAACTATACATGCTGACCACGAAGGCGGAAATGCCTCTGCACATACGACGCATTTGGTAAACTCTACATTAGCTGATCCTTATTTGTCATTTGCAGCAGGAATGTCTTCTTTGGCAGGTCCTTTGCACGGACTGGCTAATCAAGAAGTCATTAAATGGGTATTCAATATGTTGGATGCACTTGGTACTAAGACGCCCACAAACGAGCAAATAGCCAAATATGTTCAAAGTACATTATCTGCAGGTAGAGTAATACCCGGTTACGGACACGCCGTTTTGCGACGTCCAGATCCACGGTTTGTAGCACAGAAAGTATTTGCAGAAGAGAACCTAAAGGATAGCGAGATTGTGAAAGTAATCTGGCAAATTTATGAGGTCGTACCTCCAATATTGAAATCCTTGGGTAAAGTCAAGAATCCATGGCCTAACGTCGATGCGCATTCAGGTGCTATTCTCGTCCACTATGGAATGACGGAGCACAGTTTTTATACTGTCTTGTTCGGAGTATCAAGAGCCTTGGGTGTTCTGGCAGCGATGTGCTGGTCGAGAGCTTTAGGCCTGCCATTGGAGCGTCCTAAGTCCGTGACAACAGAATGGGTAAAAGAATTTTTAAAAAACGAAAAAAATAAGTAGAATGGAATTTCCAAAAGAGCTGAAGTATTCGGAGGATCACGAATGGATACGTGTTGATGAAGGTAGTATCGCTTACGTGGGGATAACTGATTTTGCACAGGGAGAGTTGGGAGAGTTGGTTTATGTCGAAGTAGAAACAGTTGGTGAGGAGTTGGATGCAGGAGAAGTCTTCGGTACAATTGAAGCCGTCAAAACAACTTCCGACTTACTAATGCCGGTTGCGGGGAAAATTTTAGAATTTAATCCGGAGTTGGATGAGTCGGAAAATGATAATCCGACGGCAATCAACGAAGCACCCTACACCGATGGATGGATTGTGAAAATTGAAATGACCAATCCCGCTCAATTAGACGATTTGATGGATGCTGAAGCTTATAAGGAGAAAGTAAGTTGATTTTCTATCGCGCAGTAAGGCTTTTTTGTAAAAAAGATGCCTTACTGCATTTTTTACACACCAAAACTAAACAACATCGCATCTTATAGTCAATCAGGCAGGATAAAGCGATTATTACCGGCAATAGTTTGGGCGATTATTATTTTCGTTCTTTCTATTATTTCGGGTAATCGACTCCCGAAAATAGATTTGGGATGGATACAACCGGATAAAGTGGGGCACTTTGGGGTCTATTTTATCTTCTCGGTGTTGCTTTATTATGGATTGAGTCCGCTTTTTTCAAAAGAGAAGAAAGTTGCTCTTTTGGCAATAATTATCAGTGCTCTTTACGGAATTGCTATGGAAATTATACAATTTTTATTTTTTCCAGGACGATTTTTTGAATATTTGGACATAATTGCTAATATTAGCGGCTCAATTGGTAGTTTGATTGTGATAAATTATTTTTTTAAGGCTGGAAGTGAAAAAAGAATGTCCAATTGATTTTTTCATTTCTTAAAAACCAATTTTATGTTATTGTTTGATATTGCCATTACTGGGAAAACGCTTCTCTGGAGCGTCGTCGGGATATTTGTTGGCATCATCGCTTTGATTCAAATCATGAAAATGATTGGAAGAAAGCGTTCTGAAAGTGATTTGAGAAGTACCATGGATGAAGGGGAACGCAAATCCGTACTTTCGGGGCGAAACAAATACCCTGCAGTTGATTTCTTTAAATACAGTGGCACTTTTACCAATCTTGGGTTGGCTATCGCATTGGGGTTGACTGTGCTTCTTTTTGGATGGACTCAATACCAACCCAAGGCGCCGGATGTTGATTTGTCGCTTTTGGAATTAGAAGAAGAAATTGAGGTAGCGCCACCTCGTACGGATGAGCCACCACCACCACCGCCACCACCACCGCCACCGGTAGTAGAAGAAGTACCCGATGATGTAGTTATTAAGGATCCTCCTAAGTTTGCGAGTAACGATATAGATACCAAAACGGAGGTACCCCAGGATACAACACACCGTAAGAAGAAGCCTAAAGCACCAGCCAAGAAAAAGGTGAAGAAAAAGAAAGTAGCTGAGGTGTTCAAGGTAGTGGAGCAAATGCCACGATTCCCCGGTTGTGAGGATATGGCGGGTAGCGATGCAGAGAAGAAACAATGCGCCGACAAAAAGATGTTGGAGTTTATTTACAAAAATATCAAATATCCGGCTATTGCCCGAGAGAACGGAGTCGAAGGTCAGGTTGTCGTTCAGTTTGTCGTAGAGCCGAGTGGAGAGGTTTCAGGTGTGGAGGTTCTCAGGGATATAGGCGCTAAATGCGGAGACGAAGCTAAGCGCGTAGTCGAACTGATGAATAAAAAAGGTATCAAATGGACACCTGGTCGTCAGCGTGGACAAAATGTGCGGGTTCAGTTTATTCTTCCCGTTAAATTTAAGTTAAACTAAAATAAGCCTTTAGAATTATAATAAAGGGTGTGGCCGATTTGGCTACACCCTTTTTTCGTGGAAATAACTTATCTTTGCACTAAGACTACAGAGACATGAAGAAACTTCCAATCGGGATACAAACGTTTAGCAAGATTATTGAGAATGATTTTGTTTACGTTGATAAGACAGAAATAGCGCTTCGTCTGATTAAAGACGGGGGAGGCTACTATTTTCTCTCCCGCCCGCGCCGCTTCGGCAAAAGTCTCTTTTTGGATACCCTCAAAGAAATATTTGAGGGAAACAAGGAACTATTCAAAGGACTTTATATCTATGACAAATGGGACTGGGAGGATCGTTATCCAGTGTTGCGTATTAGTCTGGGGTCGGGTGTTAATAAAACCCAAGAACAACTAAATGATCACCTCAGTTGGGTGATGGAGGATGCAGAGAGAGATTTGGGGATAAAATGTAATCGAGATTCTAATGCCAAAAAGTGCTTTAAAGAGTTATTAATAGCGGCTTATAACAAGTTTGGTAAAAAAGTCGTCATTCTAATAGACGAATACGACAAACCCATTCTCGATAATATTACGGACAGAGAAACGGCGGAGGTGATGCGGGATGTTATGAAAGACTTTTATGGAGTCATCAAGGACAACGATGTTTACATTCGTTTGGTCTTTATCACGGGTGTGAGTAAGTTTTCTAAAATGAACCTTTTTAGCGGATTGAATAATTTGGCCGACATTACACTCAATCCGAATTACGGAGAGATTTGTGGTTATACACATAAGGACTTATTACAAGTGTTTAACGAACATTTAGAAGGTGTAGATTTGGAGGATGTACGTCAGTGGTACAATGGATATAATTATTTTGCAAATAAAGTCTATAATCCTTTTGATATCTTGTTGTTTATTTCCAACGGGAAAGAGTTCCGTAACTACTGGTGGAGTACCGGAAATCCATCTTTTTTGGTAAAACTGCTTAATCAGAAAGAATATTACCTTCCGGAGTTAGAACACTATGAGGTGACAGATACTATTTTGGATAGTTTTGACGTGGATACTATCGAGTTGGAAGCCTTACTTTGGCAGACGGGCTATTTGACTATTATAAATAAAACACAGGATGTATTCGGAGTAAAATATACGCTTGGCATTCCCAATAAAGAAATCCAAATTTCTCTTAACCGGCTCTTTATCACTTTTCTAACCACTCAGACTACCGAGCAACTGCGCCATCAGTCTCGCCTCGTTGATATATTCCGAAAAGGGGATATTAACGCGTTCGAAGAAGCACTCAGACAACTGTTTGCATCTATCCCTTATCAGAACTTCACCAATAATAAAATAGCGGAATACGAAGGCTATTACGCCAGCCTGATTTACGCTTATTTTGCCAGCCTCGGACTAGATATTACATCGGAAGAAAGCTATAATAAAGGACGAATTGATATGACGCTAAAAATGAATGATAACATCTTCATTTTTGAATTCAAAGTTGTCAAAGAGGCTACCGGCAATGCCCTTCAACAGATCAAATCAAAAAAATATTACGAAAGGTACCTACCGGCAAAAGGCAAGGTCTTCCTGATAGGCATAGAGTTTGGAAAAGAAGAACGCAATATCCTCCACTTTGAATGGGAGCAGTTGTAGCATTCTGCACGCCAAAAAGATATTTTTTAACATCTTACTGGTATTAAGTTTCACCAAATACAGATGTTATGTTATTGTTTGATTTTACTATTTCCGGACAGACATTACTTTATAGTTTTATTGGAATCGTATCAGGGGTATTACTACTGATTTTTTTTATGCGAGGTCTCGGGCGGAGACGGGCAAAAAGCGATTTAAAGGAGTCAAAGCACTCGGTACTCGCGGGCAGAAACAAATATCCTGCGGTTGATTTTTTTAAATACCGCGGGACTTTCACCAACCTCAGTTTTGCTATTTCGCTTGGAATTGTTTTTCTGCTCTTTGGTTGGACGCAATACGAAGCGGTCGTTTCAAACTTGGAGATAATTGATGATTTTGGTGAGGACGTGTTGCTGCAACCTCCACCACCGACTTTCCCGGAACCACCACCCCCTCCTCCTCCGCCACCTCCTCTTATCGAGACTGTCCCCGATGATGAAGTAATTGAAGAGCCTCCGGTATTTCAATCAAGCGACATCGAGAGTATGGAGACTCCTCCCCGCGATACCGTTCATCACGAAAAGAAAATACGAAAACCAGCTAAGAAAAAACTCAAAAAGACAGAGATACTTGACATAGTTATTACGGCAGAGCAAATGCCCCGATTTCCCGGTTGTGAAGATATGACAGGAAATAGTGCAGCAAAAAAACGATGTGCCGACCAAAAGATGTTACAATTTATCTATAAAAATATTCACTATCCCTCAATTGCAATAGAAAACCGGATTGAGGGGCAAGTAGTTGCTCAATTTGTTGTAGAAACAGACGGTCGCATCTCCAATATTAATATCGTTAAAGATATTGGCGGTAGATGCGGAAATGAAGTAAAACGTATCATTAGCTTAATGAATGGAAAAGGGCTTCGCTGGACGCCAGGTCGGCAAAATGGACGTCCAGTCCGTGTGCGATTCACATTACCTGTTGTCTTTCGATTAGACCAATAGGCTCTAAAATAATCGGCAGAGAAAATATGAGCGTTTTCTCTGCCGATTCGATTAAAAAAGTGCAGACCGATAAGCCGGATTCTGTCAACTCACCGAAGTGAGCGCTCTGTCATTTATCTAGCCCTGCCGTCGCCGACAGAGTCTATCTGCCTACCCCTTTGGACTGCTCCGGACAAGACGTCCAAAGCAATCAGGCGCGTAACCCGACTCGAAACCGAATCCAAATGTACATGGCATTTCAACCTACAAGGTTTGTCCCCTTTCGATGTTACCACCGAAAGGCGTGCGCTCTTACCGCACGTTTTCACCTTTACCATGCCGGAGCATGGAAGTATAGTTTCTGTGACACTTTCTGTGAACGACGATTCGTCCCCCATCCGTTAGGTGGTGTAGCACGCTGCGTTGTCCGGACTTTCCTCATCTTCTTATCCGTAATTCGATAAAAAGCCGCGACAGAGTGGTCTGCAATAGGGAAGACGCTCTCAAGGGGTATTTTGTTTCATCTTCCTGCCTTTTTTAGCGATAAGCGTACAAAAACTTTGAAATATTACTTTTTGTACTTATATTCGTACAGAAAGTGAATAGATGTGAACACAACAAACAAAACATGAAAAACCGCTTTATAGTCCTTTCCTTGTTGCTGCTCATTGCAGGTGGTGTCTTGTATAAATTCCGGGGGGCGGCGATGGATGTGCCCGGTATTTTATCGGAGCAGGCAACCGCCATTGAGCGGGACTTTCAGCAGCGAACTGAGGAGGCAGCAAGGCTTTTTCGGCAATTGCCCTCCGAAGTATTATTCAACACGCTTTCCAAGCAAAATACTTCAAAACCCGATTTTGCATTTCACCGATACGACTCTACCGGATTGAAAGCCTGGACTTATGAGGGGTTTGGATTTCCGTTTTATCAATTGTATGAAGAAGAAGAGCTGGAATCGGGGATGGGCGTAGTCGGTCTCTCCCAAAGAATGTCTCCATCTGTGCGTAGCTATATCCCCGTATATATTCCACAAGGAGGGAGTTTTTCAAAGTTGAGGTTTGATTCGCGTGCGGATACGACTTTCCGGATAAAAACAAAGAAAGGATTACTGGTGGCTTACCTGAAAAAAGGAGATACCGTTAAGGACTATGAGCGTAGTAAAAGCCTACTTATTGCGTTGTTGCTTTTCTTTTTAATCTTCAGTTTTTGGATCGTGACCGGCGCGCGTTGGCTTAGGAATGCGAAAGGTGATCGCTATGGTGGGCTTTTTCAGATAGGAGGGCTATTGGCTTTTGCCGGCTTTTATTATTTGTTGAACTTGAGGCAGGCGCTAATAGGTGTTCCGATTTTTGCCGGGAGTATTAGTGTGGGAAGTTGGCTTATTTGGGGTGGGTTGGCTTTATGGGGCGGTGTAGTGTTTTTTAGACGATTTTCGCAGAACGAAAACAGACAATTTGCAAGCGGTATCGCTCTGACAAATTACGGACTTTCGCTAATGGCAATGCTGATATTGGCGGTAGTGCTAATGGAACCATTTACACACTGGGAAGAATTTGGGCAGACACACGTATTGGGTTTGAACGCAAGAGGTTGGGGCATCCTGATATTTGCCTGTATGCTGGCATTGACGTATTTTTTGTTTAGCCATCGGCTAGCATTAAACACCCACAAACTAGGGCTGTCAAAGAACAAGCGGCTACTCCTTTTGGTGATAAGTGTGTTGCTTTTTGGTAGTGTAATTGGCGTACTATGGGGATGGGAAGCCGGTGCCAAATTGGCGCTAATGGGGTTTATTTATTTATTGCTTTTTGATTTTTATCTCGATAGTGATACGAGTAGCCTGACCTGGCTGATTTCCTGGATATTTGTCCTTTCGTTGTTGTTAAGCCTGATTTTTGTCCACTTTTACCCCGAAATGAATGGCAAAAAACTGATGCTCTTTTCCCTGTTATTTAGCATCAATACAATGTTGGTCTTTATTTTGGCTATAGCCAATATGGTGATAGGAGCCGTTTCGTTTTCGGAATCTTTTCCAATGTTGTGGGGTGCCTCTTTGCGGAATAAAATCCAATTATACGTTATCCTGCTCACGCTTGGGTCTTTTATCGCTATTGGTGTGGTGACGGTTAATTCATTTAATAGATACAATCACCGGCAGGAGGCCGCGAGTCATTCTAAATTGGTAAAGACCATCGTGAAAATGGTAGAGACTCGCTTGGCAGATAGTATGGATTTGCAATTTGCCGTAAGGCAGGTAAGCAGATTGTTAGGTGAGGACGTTAACCTTTATTACGAGAACGGAAGAATAAGTAACCAACGCGGAAAGTTTTTTACACCATTAATGCAGCCACTGGCTTATGAGCAGCTACGGCAATCAAATGTAAATTCCATTAATACCATAGTCAGTTATCCGGGTGTTCAGCGCAAGACAACTTATGTCCCCATTCGAAAAAGTGACAGAACGGGGTTGGCATATATCGGAATACCTTACCGACAGAAGGAAACGGCCACCCATCTGGAATTACTGGATTTTATCGGCGACCTATTGATTGTTTATGTCTTTTTGCTGATAATAATCAGTAGCCTGAGTATCGTCATCGCCAACCTGATAACCAAGCCCATCAGTAAGATGGGACAAAAGTTGAAGGACGTCTCTCTCGATGGAAATGAGCGATTGGAATGGGAAGGTAAGGACGAAATCGGGCAATTGGTGCAGAATTACAATGCCATGATTGCCAAATTGGAAAAAAGTACCGCCCTGCTCCGGCAGTCGGAAAGGGAAGGTGCCTGGCGCGAAATGGCAAAGCAGGTCGCCCATGAAATCAAAAATCCACTGACTCCCATGAAGCTCAGCATACAGCACCTAATGCGCGTGTATAATGCCGACCCTGAACAGGCAGCTCCTCTCATCAAAAAGATGTCGCAAACGCTTGTGGAACAAATCGAAGGCTTGGCAACCATTGCCGATGAGTTTTCCAACTTCGCCAAAATGCCTAAGGCACAGCCCGAAGAGGTGTCTCTAAATAAGCTCATTCAATCCGTCGTCGATTTGTTTGTCGCACAGCCGGAAAATGCAGCATTGCACCTCTCTGCTGAATTGCCTAGAGAGGAAATAACCATCCAGGCTGATAAAAACCACCTGACCCGTATATTAAACAACCTGCTGAAAAATGCCATCCAATCCATCCCCGAAGAAAGAGCGGGAATGATTACCGTGCAGCTTTCAAAGGAGGGAACGACGACGACCATTCAGGTGAAAGACAACGGTAGTGGTATTCCCGAAGAGGTTCAGCCCAGGGTATTTCAACCCAATTTTACGACCAAAAATTCCGGTACAGGTATTGGGCTGGCGATGACCAAAAGCATGGTGGAAAACGCAGGTGGTACAATCACTTTCCGGACGATTATCGGGGAAGGGACGGTTTTTGTGATTACTTTTTGATGCTGCCCGTCTTCCTCTTCGATGCTACGTTATCGGTGTCTCGAATACGGTCTAATTCCATTGCCTGAGCATTTGTGAATGAGTAAAAAATTGCCTATCCCCTATATATCTTTTTGAATGGAATAATGAAATAGATGTCAGGGCTACGCCCCTTCCAT
>JALVDO010000579.1 GCA_027008975.1 Saprospiraceae bacterium
CTTCCTATATTACATTTCTTACACAATCAATATTACAAACAGTAGGAGCAGAGAATATTGCTGTTATTCTAATAAATGTTAAATACGATGATTTACTCCATATTCATGAGGCACGACCAATTGATGATGAAGAAAAAAAGATATGGAAACGGTTGGGCCTTAGACCAGAACCGTGGTCTCCAGAAACAGTTCATTATTTACTACCATGGGGCAAACACACGCAGACAACCGGTCGCCCGAATTCATTTGGAGATGATATTCCACCTCATAATACCTATGCTTATGACTTAAAAAATACTGCTTCAAAGTTAGACTTATTGCTATCTCACGTACCAGACCCATGGGACACACTGGGGGCATTAATCGGCGAAGTAAGTCAGGGGATTCAAAATAACGAATCGAAATGGCGAAATATAAATACCTGGCAAGATCTGTTAACAAAAGAACCACTTGTTAAGGATGGTGTACCTATTAAATTTGGCAATATTCATCCCTCTTCGGTAGGTAGGTTTATCCGATTGATGCGTCGCGCTGTACAAACTCGCCAAACAGGAATTTTTGTTCCTCAATTAAGCACCCGAATGGTTACCATTGAACAGGAAATTGGAAAAATTAAGGGTGGTCACACTTATGTAGTAGATATAGCCCGATTAACAGATGTGGAACAAACCCTTGTCTTTGGAGATATTCTTCGTACCGTTTATGCTTTGTATTCTGGAGAAACTTTACTGGAGGATGATGAAGACCTTCCAGAAAAAGTTATTATTTTTGTTGATGAGTTAAATAAATATGCACCCGCCAGAGGGGAAGCAGTAAATTCTCCCATTTTGGAGCAAGTATTAGATATTGCCGAAAGAGGTCGCTCATTTGGTATTATTCTTTTTTCAGCGCAACAGTTCTTAAGTGCTGTGCATCCACGGGTTACTGGCAATGCTGCTACAAAAGTATTGGGTCGAACGGACAGTGCAGAACTAAATACCGGAAATTATCGTTTTCTTGATCAGGACATCCGCAATCACCTGACCCGTTTAGATAAAGGTGAGCTGATTCTTTCACATCCGATTTATCGTCAACCTGTAAAAATTCGTTTTCCAAGGCCACCCTTTCAGCAAGGTAGAGTAAAGAAATGATGAAAGTGGAATTACTATCTTTACCAGAGGGATTTGAGTATCGATTAGATTTGCGTCATCATGTGACTCCAAAGCTTTTAAAAGAAGAACCAATTCATAGGTGGTTTTGGTTTCCACATAGTTTTTCTCCATCTCTTTTGGATGAATTCTTAAAAGAATTTCCTTTAACGGAAGATTCTACAATTCTGGATCCTTTTGTCGGGGCGGGGACCGCAGTTTTAAGGGCCCATCAGTTGAAATACAATGCGGTTGGATGCGATATCTCCCCTTTGAGTATTTTCGTTACTAAAACCAAATTGCAACACTATGATGTTGAGTGGGTAAAATCAAAAATAAATCGTTTTCAAAATAATTATGCTGGAATAAACGTATCGTTAAATAATGAAAGTTTTATTGAATTATGGGAAAACACAGAACGATTTCGAAAGGCATTTACAAAAAAAGAATGGGAAAAAATTGCGAATTTGAATGCTTGGATACAATCCCAAACAGAATCCAAACCTGAACAAGATCTATTAACTCTTGCAATGTTGAAAACGCAACAATTAATAAGTCGGGCAGTTCCAGATGGGGGATGGTTTCGCTGGATCGAAAAACCCGATCAAAGTAATAATATTTATTCCATTTTCTTCAATGAATTGAATTCTATGCTAAGAGAGATTAGTTATAAAAACCAAAATTCAGAAAAAAATTGGCAGGTTTTTCAAGCAGATTCTCGAAATTTGTCAGGATTTGAAAAAGATATTGATTTAATTTTTACCTCCCCACCTTATCCGAATAGGCACGATTACACCAGAGTTTTTCATTTAACACTTTTAGGACTCGGATTGTCGGAAGAAGACATTTTGAACCTAAGGCATAAATCCTTTCGTTCTCACGTGGAAGCTCAGCCACAACAGGTTATTGATTTTGATGTTACAGAAATGAGCCCCGCTTTATCTGATTGTTTATCTCAATTTCCTGCCAATAAAGACAAACGCATTCCCAAAATGATTAAAGGGTATTTTGAAGATTTAGCTATTAGCCTAATCTCATTTCATAAATTATTAAAAAATACTGGAAAAGTTGTTTTAGTTGTTGGAAATGTAAGACATCAAGGAGTAATGGTTCCGGTTGATGAAATTATAGTTGAAATTGCCAAACATATTGGTTTTGTTTTAGGAAAAGCATGGGTTGCGCGTTTGCGCGGAAACAGTGCGCAACAGATGAAATTGTATGGGAAACAACCTTCAAGAGAAACGATAGTTAT
>JALVDO010000580.1 GCA_027008975.1 Saprospiraceae bacterium
AGCATATATATAGACAATCCATCACATCACAAACCGTGTCTCGCTGATAGGGGTACGGCAATCCATGTCGGTGCCGCGATTGCGGTGGTCGGCTATCTCGGCGGCTATGCCTACTGTCCTGCCGAGTAGGAAGAGGCTGAAACCTATTTTTTGCATATCCTTTTCCGATACCTTGCCCTGTTTGTACAGTTGCCAGATTAATTTCAGGCTTATGGTGGCGATTACGGCATCGATATTGACGGCATACACGTTTTTTGTTATTTTTTGCTTACGCAAATGCTTTACGAGAGCTTTATAAAAGTCCCAAAACACATTGTGGATGCCTTCTGCTTCAAATTGCTTGTAGATAAAATCTTCGCGTGGATCGATATTGACGGGTTTGCCTTTGAATACGGGATGGTTGATACCCGGAATCCGCCTGTAAGAAAGTCCTTGTGATTTGGCCTGTTTTTTTGCTGTGGCAAAATCCGTTGCTGCCTTTTTGGCGACGGCCTCGACATCAATATTTTTGCCGGCGGGGTCAATAGCTTGTTCTTCCCGGAAGGCAGTCAGTATGTAGTCAATCCCTTCAAACCCATTGCCGCCGTGTGCCAGTCCGCTATTCGCCAAAAAACCGATAAATGCGGTGGAAATATTATTGCCGGCGCTTACACTCTCTTTGGCTCCTTTGGCGCTAATCGTACCGGGTCCATTGGTCAGTGTGATACCAATCAAGGTGGAAAACTCCTTGAGCGAAACGGTATCGGGCTCGTAGTTGAATACGGCTTTGAAAATAATTTCCGTAAAGGAATCATCTAAGCCGGTTTTGCCTTCCAAGTGTTGTTGCACGAAGTGATTCGCCTTATAATCCGTCGTTGACAAGATGCTTATCAAGGCGATATTGCTGATGTACGCGTAGCTATTTTCGATGGTTGCCCTGGTTATTTTCTTTCGCACAAGAGCGGGAAAGAACAAATGGAACAGCACCGTCGTAATCGCGAACACTTCGGGCTGCGCGACTTTAAAATCAGACAAAATGTACGCCCCGAGAGATAGCGCATTACTCCTCTGCTTTGATAACATTACTGACGAGGTTACACCTGTCAGCACAGGTATTGACGAGGTTACACCTGTCAGCACAGGTATGGATAAAGCCGTAGGCTCCGTTTTGCCATCCTCCAACTCAAAAAGATTTTTGACAACCTCCTTATGGGACTGCCAGTCCACTTCTTCGGACAGGTCCCGGAGTTCCAATTCGACGTACAGCTTTATGAAATCCCGAATGGTCTTTTGTGCCGTCTGCATTTTCTTATTATTTCCGGTCAAAGCCAAACCAACCATCAGGGCTTCATTGGGCGTTGCTCCGTTACTTTCCGCTTCTTCGACCAATTCAAAGTACCGCTTCGGAATGCGGGACAAATGATTCAGAATATTGTTCAGTAGGCTAATATCCTGCCCATTAGCATCCATCTTGGTCAAGGAGAAATAAATATTTTGCTCCAGTGAGTTTTGAGCCAAGTCGGTGACCTTTTTACCGTGCAGCTCGGCGATGTGGGTAGTGGGGTTCATCGTCGATGCACCGGAGGCATTGCGCATATTCTGACGCAGATAAACGGCACCCAGCGCACGATTGACCATTTCTATTTCCTCATCGTAAGGCGACAGGGCTTTCACCAACGGAAGCTTCAAATTTTCGGGCAATTTCCAATCGAAATCATTGCCAAACCAAGGCTTCAAATGCAGGTTGCCGATGGGTTCAAAATCGGGAGACATCCCCAATTTATCAAAAACGGCTTTCACTGCCACCGGAATGTGTTGGATGGAATTGACGAAGGTGCCTTTGCTGCTCACCTTTTGGGGATTATTAACATCAAAACCATCCGTGCCGAAATAGTCTTTAAACCACTGCTCCTTGCTGGAAGCATCATCGTTGCTGCCCGCTAATGCACCGGCGTGACCGACCGCACGCGATAGTTTTGCTTTCCAATGCCCCGTGATGCAGGCGATTACCGGCTTGGTGAATTCGCAGGCACCCTCCCGGATCATATCGAGCGCGATTTTTTCGTAAAAGCCACCCGGCTCAATATACAAAACTATTGCCCTTGTGCGCGGGTCATTTTGTGCGGCATACAAAAATTCGGCAACGGGATATTGAATAATGGTATCCTTGCCGGAACTGACCAAAGTCGTCGTCCCAAATCCCTCCGTCTTGAGGTACTCGGTGATAGTTGTACTGAAATTACCGGAATTACTGTGGACGGCGATAGAGCCTTTTACCAACAATTCTTCGGGTTTGTCTCCTCCCAGTCCGCCGCCGATTCGCACGCGATTCCAGGCATCGGCTACTCCGAGAGAATTGGCACCGAAAACGTCTATACTGTTGGTTTGTGCTATGGCA
>JALVDO010000581.1 GCA_027008975.1 Saprospiraceae bacterium
GTTTTTTTTATGTTAACTGATTGTTTTGTTACATCAAATTTAACACTTTTTCTAAAAAAACAGCCATTTTTTTATTTTACTGCAATATAGACTGCTCCCTCCCTCCTTTCAGTCGGGAGGCAAGCCTCCTGACTGAAAGGAGGGAGGGAGTGTCCGAAGCGATAGCGAAGGACGGAGCAAAGCGAACTGTCTTGTCCTGAAATAACTTGACTCGAAAAGTCAATATAATTAATTAATCATGAAATACCTTTATCTACTTTTTGTATTGCCAATAGTGCTTTGGAGTTGTCAGAATGAAGCGCCGAAATCGAGTGCATCCGCCAAGCAAGAAACCCCTACCCAGCCGGCGGGCGAAAAGCTGTATCCCAGTATCGACCCTGCCAGACTCGTAATGCTTTGGGATAGCGCCACCAATGTGGATGTCATCTTTTACAATCTGAGTTTTTCGCTCAGCCAAAACAAACAACAGGATATCCGCGGGATGATAAACACCATCGACAAGGAAGTGCCGGTTATCAATCCTGCCTGTCAGGCAATCGGCAGAATATTTTTCGTAGTGGATGGTCGGAATGCTGTGGAGGCCGATATGTACTTTCAGGATGGCTGTCATTATTATGTGTTTATGGAAAATGGCAAGCCCAAGTACGCTAATAATATGACAGAGGCCGGGGTTAATTTCTTTACGAATGTCTTCAATAATGTACGTACCCAAATGGTCAACGAACAGGCTAAACGACAAAAGGCAATTCAGAAAGAAAAACAAAAATAACCTTGAATAAACGGCTGGCAGTAATCGACCTGGGAACGAATACTTTCCATATCATCATCGTTGAGGTGATTGGTAATGGTGCTTTCAAAGAGCTTGACAGGCAACGCATCCGAGTCAGTCTCGCCGAAGAATCAATTAACAGAATTGGTGCTGCTGCTTTTCGGCGGGGAATTGATGCGCTGAAGACTTTTCGGCATAAGCTGGATATCTTTGAGGTCGAGCGATTTCGGGCAATCGGTACGGCAGCTCTGCGGACGGCTGCCAATGGATTGGAATTTTTGGCCGCGGCCAAAAACGAGACGGGCATCAATATCGAGTTGATAGACGGAGATGAGGAAGCAGCATATATATACCGCGGCGTTCAGCAGGCCATCCGTATTGAAAAGCCAAGCCTCATAATGGATATTGGCGGGGGTAGTGTGGAGCTAATCCTTGCCGGCAAAAACGGGGTGATTGATGCGCAAAGTTTTCCTGTAGGAATTGCTGTCATCTTCAATAATTTTATTCATTCCGATCCCGTTTCGGAGGAAGCTGTTAGTAAGGTTTTTTCCTTTTTGGAAGAAGCTACAGAGCCGTTCTTCGTCCGTAATGCGGGCTATTTCCCTCTCGATGACCTCATAGGAGCAGCGGGTTCTTTTGAGGTGTTGAATCGAATGATGGGCATACCGCATCAGGCACCGATTGCTTATCCTGCCTTTCATCAGCTATACGAAGACATTAAAAGTACTACGCTGAAAGAGCGGTTGGCATCCGACACTATTCCCAAAAGCCGTGCTCAAATGATAACTTCCGCCCTCATACTCACCGAATATATTTGCCGCCGTGCCGGGATTAATACCATTTTACTTTCTGAATATGCACTGAAAGAGGGTGCTGTTTTGGAAATGATAAAGGGGTGAGGAAGTTTTGTAAAAAAGGGGTTGGGATAAATATTAACATCACCCGCCTGAACAAATAAGTCCTCCAAACCCGTCACAGTACATAGTGTATCATTGCAACCATTAGCATCGACTTTAATCAACCATGCCCATGTTTTCGGAATACCATCATAAACATTGCTAAACCCCGCAGCAATCACACTCCCACTCGGCAATACCACCATTGCATCCAGATAATTATCCGAACCATAAGTATCACTCCAAAAAGCAGTATCCCGCCTACTCCAAAGGCTGTCACCTGTCGAAGACACTTTATGTAAAAAACCATTTTTGTACGCATAATCATAGGATTTTTATTCCTCACCGCAACAATAAAACATCCCCGCTCAAAGTCACCTCCTCTCCATCTGCAAATACAACCACAGCCTGAAAAACATAGACGCCAGCAGCCGCCTGTTGTCCATTTCGGAAACCATCCCAATAGAAATGATTTTCGTCTCCGGCAAATACGCTATCGCCCCAACGATTAAAGATAAGTAGTTGTTTGACTTCCAATACTTCGCTTCCGTATAGTGGTGTAAAAATGTCATTAATACCATCATCATTAGGACTAAAGGCATTGGGGAAATAAATACGATGTGGAACGACAACCTCAATATTTACCCTAACCTCAGACTCACAACCGTAAGCATCCCACACCGTCAATACATATTCCTGCGATTTTGTGGGTAATAATACGGGTTGTAAACAGTCAGAACAGGATAAACCATCTGCAGGGAACCATTCGTATTGTCCATCTACTATATTTCCGGAGATTGTTACAGGGATTGTCTTTTCCTCTTCCCATCTGGCAGTCATTTTTTCGGGAGCGACAACCTCCCACTCTGGAGTGGGTAACACGGTCAACTGAATAGAATCCCGAAAACTACCACAGGGCGTTGTCACTTCTGCCCAATATATTCCTTCCTCCGTCACCTCCATCTCGTTAAGTGTATCCCCTGTACTCCAATTGTATTTGGCGTAGGGAATTTCTCTCATGCTCAATGTCCGTGGAAGTGAAGATACACAGGCAATCTCGTCCTTACCCAAATCCACAGAATCAACGAGCAACTGCTCCACTAAGATAGTATCCACGACCACACAACTATCCGTCAACCAGCACGCCAGAGAATAAATACCGGGTGAATCGGCTATTATATTTTGTGTTGTGTCACCTGTATTCCAAAGGTAACGAATACCCTCTTCCTTGCTGAATAATTCCAATTCAAAGACCTCCTCACAGATAATGGTATCCCTTCCCAAAATAGACCACGATTGCCGGCAGGGAATTTTTTCCACACGAAAGTCATCAAAGAAGTACAAAGCAATAGGTATGTAGTCCTCAATGTCCTCATTCAAAAGCAAATAGTCAACCGATTCGGCATCACCAAACATACCCACTGTAAAAAAAGACTCTCCACCCCGTGCTTTATACAACCATTTCACCCTTTGCCAATTGAGGGTATCCGTATAATACACGCCCGGTTCTGTTGTTAAGTCAGGTGTCAACGAAGACATGGGAGATATTCCCCAAAGGGGTGATGGATGATAAAAATCCGCCCATTCTTCGGTAAAAAGAAGCGAAATGCCCCCAATCGCCAAATCAGGATTGGCCAAGTTAAGATAAAACTCCACAATATAAAGACTGTCCTGTTCCAAAGGTTCACTGAGGCTTCCCTCTATATATTCACCTCCCAAATTATTTATAAAATCATAAAAATCTCCGTACCAAATAGCCGCTCCTACATAAGCATTTCCCGTTCGGGGTATCTGATATCCCCATCTATTTCTGGGCTGATTAAAATCTCCTCCATCCCGACAGGAGCTATAATAATCAGAAGATATGGTGGGTGACCCCCAGTAACTCGCTATTTCTATGGAGTTGTCAAATGGATAATTGGAAGTCGGACATTCTTCAAAATCCTCCATACTGGGGTTTAGGACGAGGTTTCGCCCTAAGATTTCCATTTGGACAAAAAAGAAAAAACTTATTATAATCAGATATTTCATGATTTGATGATTAGAAATAAGGGGGGAATACTCCACTCGAAGCCCCCCCTTTTCTTTAACTTCACTTTTCAAAAAAACATCACTCCAATACGACCAACGCCTGAGTGTGTATCATCTTACTTTCGTCGCTGAGGGACACCCAATAAAGCCCCGAATTAAAAGTGAGAGTTGAAAACGAGAGAGAGGCAGTCCCACTATTTACTCGTTGCTCCATCACTACTTTTCCCGTTACATCAAATACTTTCAAAACCAAAGATTTATCATAACCGATTTCGGGTATTTTAATACTAACCGCTTCCCCCAAGCTCACAGGATTTGGGGAAATGGAAAAATCCACTTCAGGGTTTACCTCATTGGTAGCAGTAGTAATACATTGCTCGGAATAGGTCATCAACGAATCCCCTTCCAATATTAATTGCGTCTGAAAACCTCCGACTTCACAATTACCAAACATACAGGTGAGGGGTAAAAACGGATGATAAATATCTCCAATACCTTCTACCCAATAGGTTGAATAAAATACTTCCTGCACATTGGGTTCGTCGAGATGAAAGCTCACCTTCAACCTTCTTTTCCCGATTTCATCACAGTAAATGGTATCCACCTCCTCGACTCTGTATAGAATAGAATCGGAAGGAAAATCCCAGGGTGCAAGCACATAAGTAGAATCCCCCTTATTGAGCGAAAAATCATATAACAACCCCTGAGCAAAGCCAAAAGTCGTACCCGGGTTTTGAATAAACACCTGCAAGCCCTCTACCCGATAGTATGCATAAATTAACGTATCAGGAACATAGAAGGGGTCGTTATCATCAAAATAAGTAGCCCCAATAACAGAAGTCCATTCCTTTCCATCTATCCACACATTGGAAGTATCCGCCCACAGTTGATTATACCCGGGACCAAGGACACTTTGAAATCCTATCAACCACCTCGGCTTTTGTTCGATACCAGGAAAAACCTGCGAAAAAAGAGGTATTGCCGTTATAAATACCAGCATAAAAATCAGGTATCTTTTTTTGAATGATTGCTTTTTCATTGTTCTTATAGTTTGATTAGTGAACCACTGAATGTTTCATCTCCTATTTGGATGTGGTAATAAATAAATCCGGAAACAAAATTATCCATTATATTATCGGGTATAGTAAATGGAACGACTCCCTGTGAACAAGCCCCTAAGTCAATATCTTCTGATGTACCGAAGATATCGAACAGATGAATAGAAACATTAGCATCCTCTCCCAATTTCAGGGTTCCGGAAAGTGAATTCACCACAGGCAGAGGATACAAATCCTGAATTTCATGTTTCTTGACACTACCACTTGCATCTTCTACTTTTAGCTGCAATGTAACAGACTTTGCTTCTGCAATTTTATCCGCGCCATCTGTATTTTTTGTTTCAAATAGTTTACTTGCGAACTTTGTACCCGACAAATTGATTGTGTTTTTAACTTCCTCTTTTACAATCCCCGCTTTCGGACTAACTTCTATTACAAATAACACATCATCGGGCATGACGGTAACGGCATCAATAGAGGTAGCTGTCCATACTACCGACAATTTGGAACCATCTATATGATAATTATTATCATCAATTATAAAATCCCCCTGTCCCCGGATATCTTTTACTGCCAAATCTGTCAAATCAAAAGACAATTGAAAAGCCTCCAAATCCATGGCATCCTGTGCTTTCACCAATATCTCGTAATTTTCACCCTTCACCATTTCCGCATCTGAGCTAACATCAATTGCCAATCCTTCAAAATTACCAATATCTCCCGGCACCTGATCGCCGCCATTACCATCAACGACTTCCTCCAATTCACCAACGTTAGTCACATCGCCCGATTTAACAGCATAAAAATTCCATGTGTCAAATTCCTGCAAATCCGGATTATCCCATTCTAATTTGAATTGTTCCGTATTATTTTTTTCTCCTAAATAGCTAAAATCCACTTCCATATTGTCCGGATTGTCCAAATAGGCATGTACAATATCGCCCTGATGCCATACAGCAGTAAACGGATTTGCATTAAAGGCAGTATTAAAGGACTCGTCATTGAGCGCGTACTTGGGTACATAACGCCAGCTTGGTACATCAAGGGATTCTGTCACGCCGAGCAACAACCGTTGTATAGCAATAATATCCAATACCGAAATAGTGCCGCTATTATTAACATCTGCCGCTATCCAATTGTAAGGTTTGGCTAATTCTTCGTCGCCTAAAATATGTTTAACAATTCGTCTGACATCTGCCATATTTACTCGATAATCGTACTCATAAAAAGGATTATTATTACAAAAATTGTCATGAAGTTCGGGTAAAAAAAGCACTCTGAAATACACACTACTAGGAATCATTCTGAAATTTTCAAGAATTCTAAAATATCCACTCTTGATATTAGTTGTAATCCCGCCTTGATCATTAACACAAGTTACAACACCTCTTTTAAATGGTGAAAAATTAAAATCTCCTCCCCCGTACTTTACTACTTTCACTCGTCCTATAGGATATACCAAACTATTTTGAAAATTAAAAGGTTCAACAATAGGAATGTCATCATCAATCAAAAAACTCATATCCCCTCCGAAAGGTGGAGCTCCAAGTTCAGGGTTCTCCAATACATCTATTATACGCTGTTGTTGTTCTGTTGAAAACCGGATAAAAGTGGCTTTCCAATAGCTCATCACATTATAATAATCAGGATGGTATCCCTCCGTGATATTATCTCCATTAATATCTACACTACAATTTTCATCACAGTATTGCAATTCTACATTATTTCTAAATTGATCATAACGCCATACATCTACAGGTGTATCAGAAATAAAATCACCAAAACAATCTCCATATTCTAAGGGTGGCGCGCATTCAGGAAATCCATTAGGGGGAGTACATTCTGCATTGAACTCACTATTTGGAAACAACATTATGCACTGATTACCATCCAATGGGGTGTATACTGTTGCGAAGAAAGTATGAAGCAACCCAAAATAGTGACCAAATTCATGTAATATAATCCCTGATGATAAATATCCCGCTTTGAATTTAATTCCATAAGGGAAAGAAGCCCTTCCGAAAGTTTCATTATTCAAAAAGACTTGGATGGCATTATCATCCAAAACATCAGGATTTTCTCCCTCCAGATGCTCTACAATTGCTTTTGGATTTTGCTTGTAAAATAAAAAAGTGTCATTAATTTCATCAAATGCAGAAATATAAAATTGAATATTTGGATGAAAATTAAGATTTAGATACTTAAGTTGGTTTAAAAAATTCTCAACAATCTCTTCTGTAGAAAATTGATAAGGCGGAGTGCCATCATCCTGATTGATTACATACAAATGAATCGGGACATCATAATTATCACTTTTTTCATTCCCATTTTCAGGTTTTCCCTTTGCATAGAATTCCTCTAGACTCTGGCTGTAAGCCGCAATCTGTTCAGCTGTAGGTTCGGGATTTCCACATGACTGTTCATAGTCTGACTCCTGCGCTATAGCCGCCGTAAACATGAATACAAAAACTAATAAACTAAGCCAACGATTGGGTCTAAACCTATAGCGCCGTGTGTGTGTGTGTGTATCCGTATGGACTCTTAAAGGTTTTAACATTTTCATTATAATAAATTTTAGATTAAAAAATCGTTTTTGCAGACCGTCAAAAATAAATTCAGAATCTTTAAGTCAAGCGAATCAGATAAGCCGCTTAAGATGTACCGTTTTGTTATCCGATTCGTTTAACAGATTCTGTATTTATTATTTGCCTAAGCCCTTGGGGAAAGATGCCTCCTAAGGTTGGGGCATCAATGCGCTTGCAAAATATATATTTTTTTTGTATTTTTTTCAACAAAAGTATGAACCACCCCTTATTTCGGTATGAAATGGGGATATGCTTGTATAAAATGGGAATTGGAAAAATTTAAAATGAAAAAGGTAAAATGATAAATTTAAAATCGAGGATGCTGGCAACGCAGTTCGTCAGTAGTAGGATTCCATTTTCAAAACCAATTTCACTTTTACCTTTAACCTTTAGTTTTATACTTTAGCCTTTAGCCTTTATACTTTAGCCTTTAGCCTACTGACGAGGCTACGCCTGTCAGCATCTTCGATTTAGCCTTTAGCCTACTGACGAGGCTACGCCTGTCAGCATCTTCGATTTAGCCTTTGTACTTTTAACCTTAGCCTTTTAAGCAAACAACCGCTCACCGAACCCTTCGGGCTCAATGATCGGAACAAAGAACAAGGAACACTCTAGCCTTTTAAGACACAGGAATCACCACCCGAACCAAGCATCCCGCGCCCTCTTGTGCCTCCACCTCGATTGTACCTCCGTGCATTTCGACAACTTTTTGGCAGATAGCCAATCCAAGTCCATTCCCGGGGTAGTCGGTTGCTTTATTTAGCTTTTGGAATAGCTCAAATACGCGGTCTTTCCATTCCGGGGAAAAGCCGATGCCGTTATCGCGAATGGTCAATATAGATTGTCCATCTCCGGATGATGCCTCGACGTGAATAACCGGCTGTTGCCCCGGCGGCTGGAACTTAATGGCATTATCGAGCAATTGGATGACCAGCTTCTTTATCAAATCTCTATCGCCGAAAAAGGTATCGGAGGTAGAAATGTTAATTTCCGCTCCCGACTTTTGGATTTTATCGTTCAATTCGTATTTGGCAACAGCCAAAATATCCGCTATTGAAAAAAACTGAGGATTGATATTGGAGTGTATCGTCCGGGAATAATCAATCAGTCCTTTCAGATAAGCCTTCATTTGAAGCAGGCTATCGCTCATCGCCTCTGTGTGGATGGATAATTGCTCGTTGTCTTTAATTTTTGCGTCAAGCATGTGCAAATGCCCGTCGAGTACCCGCAATGGAGATTGCAAGTCATGCGAGACGGCATAAACCAGCTTTTTGTATTCCTCTTCCAATATTTTTGTTTTATCCATAAAGCGATTAGCTTATTCCTCTTGATTATACACCACCGGCGTATTGGTATTATAAAACATAAACGACCACATATCCGCCTGCTCTTCGATGATTTTGGAGACGGGCTTGCCGGCGCCATGCCCTGCATCTGTCTCTATACGGATTAGTACGGGTTTTGTTCCGGCCTGGCAGGCTTGCAATTTGGCGGCAAACTTAAACGAATGTGCCGGCACTACCCTGTCATCATGGTCAGCAGTCGTAATAAGCGTCGCGGGGTATTCGGTACCCGGCTTTAGATTGTGCAAAGGAGAATACGAAAGCAGATTTTTAAAGTGAGTGGAGTCATCGCTCGAGCCATACTCCGGTATCCAGCCCTTCCCGACAGTAAACAGGTGATAACGCAACATATCCATCACTCCTACGGCCGGGAAAGCAACGGCAAAGAGGTCCGGTCGCTGTGTCATACAGGCACCGACGAGCAGCCCTCCAT
>JALVDO010000582.1 GCA_027008975.1 Saprospiraceae bacterium
TAATGGGGTCAGTTTTGATCTGGATGTTATCAACGAGACCATTCCTTTGGGCAACGTAGAGATATGGGAAATTACCAACCAAACGATGATTGCCCACCCCTTTCATATCCACGATGTGCAATTTTATATCTTGGATAGAAATGGTGTAGCCGTTCCCGAGAATGAAAGAGGACGCAAGGATGTTGTTATCGTCCCTCCACAGTTTGGAACTGTTCGGTTTATTACCAAATTTGAGGATTTTGCAGATGATGAAGTTCCCTATATGTATCACTGTCACATGCTGACGCACGAAGACGATGGTATGATGGGGCAATTCACAGTAGTGAGTACGATGGTTGGTACCGATGACTTCGGTAAGGAATCCCTATCCATCGCTCCTAACCCGACAGCCGATTATGTCACAATCAAGGGCTTGAATTCGGCTGTTATAGAAGTTTACAACACAACGGGAATACAGGTGGAGCGAAGGGTAGCTAATAGCGACACCGAAACCTTCAGCCTCGCTAATTATCCGGCGGGAGCTTATTTTTTTAATATTATTAATGACAATCAAACACATTCTTATAAAGTAATTAAAAATTAAAATTACTCAATCACAATCAAAATTTTAAAATATGAAAAAGAACATTTTTTTAGTCGCGTTTATTCTTGTTAGTTTCGCCTTTTCGGCAAATGCACAATGTTGTAGTTCAAAAGGAAAGAAAAAAGCAAGTTGTTCTAAGATGACATCAACGACAACGAAGGCTGTAACAACAGATGAAAAAGTAGCAACTGTAAGTGCTGCCATTCCGGCAGACCAGTTAAAAACTGAGGAATTCACAGTTTATGGTAATTGCAGTATGTGTGAGAAAACCATCGAGGGCTCACTGAAAGGCGTTAACGGCATCGAACTTGGAGATTGGAATAAAGAAACGGACATTATGACTGTTTCGTATGACCCCAAGGTCATCACGCTTGATGAAATTAAGCAAAAGATTGCGAATGTTGGCTACGATAGCGATAGCTACAGAGCAACGGAGGAAGCCTATAACAATTTGCCCGGCTGTTGTCAATACGACCGTCCTGCAAAAAAAACTGACAAGCAATAACCAATTACTCTCTTCATTAGTGCTTTTTTGGACCCGCCACCATAAGGTGGATGTGGTCCAAAAAAAGCACATTCTTTTAACAAAATTACAAATATTTAAACAATGAGAAATTTAAAAATGAATCTATTATTAATCGTTCTAGTTGCTTTCACTTTAAGCCTGACTTCCTGCGGAAGTGGAAGCGATAATAAAGCGACCGATAAAATGGAAAATCACGAAGATGACAATATGGCAAATATGTACGCCTGTCCAATGCATCCTGAAATTACTGGTAAAAAGGGAGACAAATGCTCTAAATGTGGCATGGAACTCCAAATGAAAGAAGGTGATGGACACGGAGACCACGATCACGGAGACCACGAACACGGTAGCTCCGAAATGAGTGAGACGCGTACCATCGAAGCAACAACCAAAAAAAACTCCGCAACTTCCGGTATCATTGATGCCTACCTGCAAATCAAAAACGGATTGGCAAGTGATGACAAGGTTGCTGCTGCACAAGGAGGAAAAGCACTACTTGGGGCATTCTCGAAATTTGACATGAGCAAATTATCAGGAGCACAGCACAAGGAGTATATGGACATCATGGAAAATGCCAAAGAGCAAGCTGAACACATTGTCAAAAGCCCAATTGATCACCAACGCGAGCACTTTGAGGTGTTGAGCAATGACATCAATGATTTAATCACTTTACTCGGTACGGATAAGACGCTCTATCGGGATTTTTGTCCGATGATCAACGATGGGAAAGGGGGGATTTGGTTGAGTGAAACAAAGGAAATAAAAAATCCGTTTATGGGCAGTAAGATGCCTACCTGTGGAAAGATTGTTAAACAAATCAATTAAGAGCTTGTTGGGAAATGAAAAGGACATTGAAGAAAATAATATTGCCTATACTTTTAATTGCATTCGTGGGGATTCAGTTCATCCCTACGAATCGCAACCAAAGTGATGAAATTTTGCCTTCCGACATTACAAAAGTCTTTGAAGTACCGGATAATATCCTACAATTGCTTCAGAACTCCTGTTATGATTGCCATAGTAATAATACCAATTATCCGTGGTACAACAAAATTCAGCCCATCAGTTGGATGCTGGAAAATCATATTCAGGAAGGAAAAGAAGAGGTGAATTTTAGCCGGTTTGGAGATTACTCAACACGCAAAAAAAAGAGTAAATTCAAATCCATCATCAGCCAACTCAAAGACGGAGAAATGCCCCTTTGGTCCTATACCCTAATCCATCGTTCGGCAAAGCTTTCCGAAGAGGAAAGAAAAATGTTGGTGGATTGGATGCAGGCGCAACGGGAAGCTTTGTAAAATAAAATCGAACAATATGAAGATAAATATTTGTTTGTTAATCATCAGTTTCTTACTGAATGCCTGTCAAAATACAGTAGAAAAACACACTTTGGCTCAGCCGGTTTTGAAGGAGATACCAACGCCTTGTCAGGAAGGTGGCGAGCCTAATTTATTTGTGTCCGAAACGGGAAAGGTTTACCTCTCTTATATCGAATATCAGGACGACACAACGGATGTGCTGATGTTTACCACGCTGGATAATGGCAAATGGAGTACTCCAAAAACGATTGCTTCCGGCTCCGACTGGTTCGTCAATTGGGCTGATTTCCCTTCCCTCGTTGCCTATAAAGATGGTGGTCAATCACTTGCAACGCATTGGTTACAAGCCAGCGCTGAAGGCACTTTCGATTACGATGTTCACATCGCGCAATCGCTTGATGCAGGACAGACGTGGGCTCCCTCGTTTATCCCTCATACCGATGGTGTCGCCGCCGAGCATGGGTTTGTCAGTATGCTACCACTATCCAATGACAGGATATTTGCAACATGGTTAGATGGGCGGAATACAAAAACAGAAGGACAGAAACAGGATGGACACGGACACGGTGGAGCTATGACTTTACGTGCCGCTACCTTCGACCGCCAGGGAAAGCTTCACGATGAAGTGGAACTGGATGATATGGTCTGCGACTGTTGTAGTACGAGCGCGGCCATTACCGACAAAGGTGTTATCGTCGCTTATCGCAACCGCACCGAAGATGAAATCAGAGATATATACGTTATTCGTCAGGATAATGGAAAATGGTCGGAGCCTCATCTTGTTTTTAATGACAATTGGCATATCGCAGGGTGCCCGGTCAATGGTGCTTCCATCGGAGCAAATGGGAAAGATGTTGCCATCGTTTGGTTTAGTGCACCGGACGACCAACCACAGGTGAAAGTCGCTTTTTCACACGATAGCGGAACCAATTTCTCACCTCCTGTCCGTATTGACAACGGAAAGCCTTTGGGGCGGGTGGATGTCGTTTTATTATCCGATAACGAAGTCTTGGTCAGTTGGATGGAAGCGACCGAGAAAGGGGCGGTTATCAAAGCTGCCAAAGTGGACAGCAAAGGGAAAACAGGGGAAGATTTTGTTATTGCAGCCTCTAAGGATTCTCGTCAAAGCGGCTTTCCCCGGATGGTGAAAAGCGGTAATCAAATCGTCTTTGCCTGGACGGCAGTAGATAGCCTGACTACGGTGAAAACCTCCCTAATGGACTTCTGAGTGTCAGCAAAAGCGCGACCAAATCAAAAGCTGCTAATAACCCCATTCCCGACTATAGGAATTATAAATACTCACACCAATTTTAAACCTAAATTTTGCTTTTTCGAGCGTATTATCGGCGGTGACACCATAAACCCCAAAGCGAAACAGCTCGCGGAAAATGGTTACCTTTCGTTCTATGCCGGCAAACATCTCAAAGTGCGCCAAATCCAAATCGCGGATTATTAACGTTCCTGCTCCGGCTGCCAACTCCAACTTTAGGTAGCGAATCAGCGGAACTTTATTCAGAATCGCTCCATCAAAATGATGGATGTAATTCAGTTGTAGAAATTCACTTTTCGTATGCAGGGTTTTGAGTGAGCCTGTGAGTTTTCCGGTGGCATCTCGATTTTCTATCTCCAGCAACTGAAATGATTGCAGGGGATTGGAAAACAAAAATGCATCGGACGCTCTGAAAAATTTGTGTTCAAATGGGCGCAAACTCCTCGAATTGATAAAACTCCCGATTTTTGCAAACCAATTGCTGTAGCCCCAACGACCCAACTGGTGGTAATCTTTAGCGCCTAGTTCCAGATAATCGTAATCGACTTCGCTACTAAATACGCCTCTCAGCCCCTTGCGGTATTCTAGAAAAAACTCCGGCCAATCCGACCCAATGATTACTTTTTTATTATGGACAAAGTAGTGCTTTTGCATAGGGCGATATTGCAGTCGTAATTTTATTTCCGTCTTTTTGTATTCATCAAAGCCGACGGGTGTCCCTAATTCGGCAAAGACATCCTTGCTGAAATTCAGGCTGTCAATCGGCTTTTTATCCGCGACGGTTAATGTTAGTGCTGCAAACAGTCCGTTGACAATTTCCATTTTTTGCTCAATGCTGAACATTTTCGACCGCACGTAATTCGCACGACTAAAAAGACCAACGACAGACTCATAATTGTTTATCTGTTCATAAGTGTCACCAAATCGGAGGTATGTCCGCATGAATTTCTTGGGCAAAAAAGTAAAACCAACACCTACCGAGCCTTTCACATCTTTATTGACAAAACCATAATCTATATCCCCTGAAAAATGCAATCTTTGATTATTCTCAAACTCCCGCCATGCTGTTCCTCCAAAATTATGCCTGTATCCACCAACGCCAAGGGGTCTGATCTGTTCTAATACCGGAAAAATCCAAAAACCATACCCCTTGTCGCTATCCCGGTGTCCGACCCCCGATAACAGGACGTCAACCACACTAATGTGATTGAAAATGGAATCTTGTTCGTGTTTGTAGGCTGGAGATTCACGGTAATTACGGATGCTATCCGCCTTGACGATGAAGTTCAATTCTTCTTTTTTCAAAGTAATGGGTCTGATACCTGCCCAAAACGAACTGTCCTTATCAAAAGCATCATCGGCATAGGTCTTAATTTCCCTATTGAAGAAATGAGGGGGGAGCTCAGGATTGATGGTATAATTCTTATGCCGGACACTCACACTGCCGAGCATATTATTTTTTCCTTCTTTGATGGTGTAAAGTATTTCTCGTCGGACGGGTAGCGAATAGCGCCCATCTACTAATTCGTAATTTTGTAAAATCTTAAACGCTTTACAAAGGTGCAAAGCCGGCTGGTTGATTTCCAAATCTACTGACTTAATCGAGAAGGTACTGTCCTGAATAAAAATAATTCCATCAAAAAGAGCATCGCTCTTGAATCGGGGGATAACTTTTATTTTGTAAATTTTCTGCCCGTCTTCCACAAAGGAGCCTTCCAGCCGATAGGTATAACTCAAAGGTGCATTGAATGCCAAAGGAGACAAAATTGGCTTTGAGCTGATTGCTGGAAAGTCGATGGCATTTTTATAAAAATTAAAATCGGGGTCAGTTACCTTATAAATCAAATTTTGGTTGATATTCCTTGCTTCAATGGGTGCAATTTCGCCCATATCGCTATAGATGCGAACGTAAAAATCGGGGGAATAATGCTTAGCATAGTCGTTATTGGCAACGATTTTTTCTTTAAATATACCGGGATGTTTGTAGTACAATTCCGATACCGTCTCGACGAGTTCTAAGTTATCCTTTTCAAAAAATGCCCGTCGGTTATCCTTGACCTTTGCCTGCTTTGTCTCCAATTTTTTCCGTTCTTTTTTGGTCAAATGCAGGGTGTCTTCCTTTATGAGCAGGGTGTCACTTCTCGAAGGATTAAGCAGCTTTCTGTCCAGAGCCACCTTGGTGTAAGTTTCGCATTGGTAGGTTGTCAATTGATGCAAATAATATTTGCGCTTATCCCTTACTTTCGCCATGATTTCATTTGCCAGTCCTCTCGAATCGGAATAGACTTCGACGACACCCAGCTCTGTTGCCTGCTCTTGAAGTACGACATCTAGCGTTAGGGTTTGTCCGGCTTTTAATGTTACTTTTTTTTCTACTGTTTCATAACCGAGATAGCTATAAACAAGGGTATAAGTCCCAGGGGCCAGTTCGAAAATATATCGTCCTTTTAAATCGGTTGAGACGCCAAGACTGGAGTTTTTGACATAAATGCTGGCATAAGCCAACGGCGCCTTATTGGCGTCCTTGACGGTGCCTATTACCTGCGCTCCGAAAAGTGTCGAGGTAAATGACAGGAAGGTGAATAAGATGAAAAGTTTTAATGATTGCATGAAATGTTGATTATAATTATTTTTTGTTGTAACATTTTGCAATTGTAAATTGCGTTAAAAATCTGTGCCGTTAGGTACAGCATATAGGTTCTTCGGTATTTTCTTGCTGCAAATCGTTGTGGCCGGAATTATTTCGCATCAATACAAAGATAGAGTTGTAACACAAAAGGTTGTAAACTTATTTCGGAAAGGGGAAAAATTAAACAAGTGCAACAATCTCATCAATAACAATCTCCCGCATACATTTGAAGTGCCCTTTGGGGCAGGAGTCGTATCCAATTTTTGAGCAGGGGCGACAGGGTAGTTTTTTTACCTCAACGGAGGTGTTTTTGTCTGGCTGTCGCCCGTAATAGGGATACATTCCAAACTCCGGAACGGTATTTCCCCACACCGAAATAATTCTTTTTTGAAGAGCGGCCGCGATGTGCATCATGCCTGTATCGTGTGTGATGACTACGCCACTTTGTGCTATGATAGAGGCTGATTGGAGTATGGAATACTTTCCACAGGTATTGGTGATATGCCTACCCGCCTTGGTTTTTATCCGGCTTCCGGCTTCTTTGTCACCGGGACCACCGATTAAAACGACTGGGCGATTGAGTTTTTGACAAAGTTCAATCAATTGGTCATCAGGCAATCTTTTGGTCGCATGTGCGGCGCCGATGACAAGAGCTATGTAGTCACCGGTAGGCAGCTCTTCTCTCGGTACAACAGCTTTTTGTGGAATAAAAAAATCCAACCCCTGCCCATCGTTTTTGACTCCAAGAGGACGGACTGTCTCCATATATCTATCTACAATGTGGACGTTGGGTAATCGGTCGATGTGCAAATTGGTCAGTAGCCACTTTTGAAGGTTTAGTTTATTGAATCGAAAGGACTTGACTCCGAGCAGCATCGTCAGTTTGTAAGTACGGATATTGCGGTGGAGGTCGATGATACAATCATACCTTTCGGCTTTCAGCCGGCGAAGGACTTCTTCGACCTTTTTATCAATGGCATATATTTTAGACAAATGTGGGTTGGCTTCCAAAAGGCTGCTGAAGCTTTTTTTTGTCAGAAAGTGGACTTCCACTCCTGTTATTTGATGCAGGCAGCGGATGACAGGAGTGGTCAGTACAATATCCCCTATGGATGAAAACCGGACGACAAGTATTTTCACAGGATGATTATTTTTTGGATGAATCAATGGTGAAATCCCAAAGTCGTTGCCCATTGACATCAAATATCTCAATGTAGAGTGTGCGTTCTTTTCGGGGTCCGCTGAAAGTCAGTATACCAAAATTTCGTTGTTTTACCAACGTGCCTTTTACTCTGTTTTGATTGATGTCTTTTACTTCTCTTGCAGGTCCTGCGGTCAGCGGAGAAACCGTTAGGTCGTAAACAACATTGCCGGCTTTGTTGGTGTATTTGTCCAATTCCGTATGATGTCTGTCTCCCGTCAGGAAAATAACGCCTTTGATGTCTTCCTCTTCAATGCGTTTGAGTAAATAGGCTCTTTCCTTGGCATGATGACTGGCGTAATTTTCATATACCGCAGCGGTATTGAGTACCTGTCCTCCGATGGCGACCATTTTAAAGGGCGATTTACTCGAAGCCAATTGATCGATTAGCCACTCCAATTGCTTTTCGCCCAAAATTGTTTTTTCGCCCATTTTCAGGTCGTTTGGTGTCCTAAATGTTCTGTCATCCAAGAGAAAAAATGTTATATCATTAAATTGGAACTCAGAGGTTAGCCCTTCCCCATCCAAACCAAATGACGGATTGCCCCAAAACAACTCAAAAGCCTCTTTGGTAATATCCTTGTGCACAAAACTTCTATCCGAGTCGTTAGAACCGTAATCGTGGTCGTCTAAGATGGCATAATTGGGGCGCGATGCCAAAAGCGCCTGCATTTCGGGAAGGGAGCGCGTATGTGTATAGCGATGAAAAATGCCCGTTCTTGTGTTCCAATCGACTTCCCGTAGGTAGGTGTTATCCCCCAACCACAGCACAGCATCGGGATTTTTAGCGTGCATACTGGTGAAAATTTGGTATTCCCCACCATAAGGAGTTCCGGGTCTGTCATACGGAGGTTCATTGATGTAAGCGCAACTGCCGATGGCGACGGTGAAGGCGGGCGGGTCTGTCCGCCACTGCCACAATGTTTGGGTCTTGAAAGTCGTTGGATAGCCGAAGTTTAGTTTTTGCCCGTTGATGAATACGGCATATTGATATGATGTGCCGGGAAGAACCTGATCAGCGATTAGTTTTGCCGTGTATGCGTTCTCCTTTTGAGTCCTAATTTTTTCCGTTAGATGAATATCCTCCGGATGAAGAGTATCCCAATAGGCAAATTGGACTTCAGCTTCCGCTGTTGTCTGTATCCAAAGGAGGGCTTCTTTCATATCGACGTAGCCAACCATGGGACCCGACTGTAGTAGGCATTGTTGCGCGGATAAATAACTCGGAAGGAAAAAAATGACAAGGAAGTATTTTAAATTTTTCATAAAAACGGAATTGGTACAAAAAAAAAACGTAACTACTTACTACCTCCTGTTTTTAGACAGAAAAGAGTTGGTTTCGTGGATGTTGAAGATAAGTTTTTTGAAGTTATGCAGGGCATAATGAAAAAAAATTATCAAAAACAGGCGCGAAAGCAGCCTTGTCTGGCAAAAATAGTGGGGTGGTAAGTAGGAACAAAAAAACACAATATTAATCAATTGCTCAAATAGGGAACTAATTTTTGTATTAATTGTTTGTAAAAATATACTTAGACCAAGGATAACACACGGATATGAATGGAGAAGATAAAATGTTGCTCGAGGTA
>JALVDO010000583.1 GCA_027008975.1 Saprospiraceae bacterium
TTCACTAGCTATTGCCACAACAATACTATCCGTCCGGCTACAACCCGTTATTTCATCCTCTATGGTCAGATAATACGTACCGGGGTTGCAGACGGTCGGGTTAAGCTCAAAAGAGGAAAAATCATCAGTCCCCGACCATTCGTAATTGTAAAAATTACCATTATCAGAGCCACTAGCATCCAACATAATGCAATTGATGGCACAACTGAGCTCTTCCGGAGGAGCAATATGAATAGCGGGCGGCACGGTATCGGCAAAGACCTCTACTTCTGCAGTATTGCTGCAAAGGTGATCGCCCACCATCTGAAAAACTTCCAACTGGTAAGTACCTTCGCAAGTGCCGGTGGTGACGAGGTCATTCGCATTGCCGGAGATACACCCGGCTTCGGGTCCCGTCCATTGGTAACTATACCCCGGGCCATTATCCGAAAAACTCCCATCGAGCAGGGCATCCTGATTATTACAAGTTATGACATCGGTAGGAAGAATTTGAACGACCGGATACAAAATGACTATGTCCAGCGTGATGATACTATCACAATTATGGCTATTGGTTCGCACAATTTGATGGGGACCTGAATCGCAAAAAACTTCCCCGCTAAAAGTAAGACATTCACCTTCACAAATGGTATCCTGAAAAAAAGAGTAAGTGACTGGATAGACCGTCAGGGTTGTGGTAATAATACTATCACACCCTTCGGAGTTGGAAAAATAATCGTGATAAACACCACTGGTATTCTGAAAAGCTCCTCCAATGAAAACGGGATTAGAGGCACAGGTTTCCATCTCCTGATACTCCTCAATACCGGAAGGGTAAGTGACAGGGGGATCAAAACAAACAAATTGATTATTGACCGAGCCGCCTGTGGAAGCCGTAAATCCGCAGTAAGCCATATTATTGCCCCCAAAGCAGTTATTCACTATGTCATAATTGCCCGAAGCCACCAGGTTGCCATCAAAAAAGACCTCATAAAAATTGGTGACCGGATCCCATGTAAAAAGAACGATATGGTCATTCCCATCCTCAATATTGCCTAGAGAGAAGGGACCATTGATTGGCGCATCAATATTGCCGTTAACACTAATCGCAACGTGATCTTGTGCAATATCATTGACTCCCGCACCATTATCCCAAGTATCAAACTCTATGATAAATGAATTGGCGATGCCGGATGAAGCCAGTCCGCCACCCGTGATGCCACAAGTACTCAGTCCGTTAGGGTCGTTTTGATATACGAGGCAGATGCCATCGGCACCATTTGCATCTATGGTGCCAAAATTTAAAGAAAAGGTATTTTCAATAGGCTGTGTGAAATCAACTTGTGTGGGGTCCCAGGCACACCCGTGTAGTCCTGTCTGTTCAGTCGTCAATTGGACGCAATTGCTGCCGGAGATAGTCGCATCACCAACCGTTACTAAATTAAGCATCGGTGGCTGCGGGATATGGTCAAGCACCTGAATATCAAAATTTCCGCTACCACCAGATTCGTTCCATATCCGTATGTAATAAGTTGTACCCGGTGGCAAATCATAAAAATGAATAATAGGCATGATGGAGCTACCGCAATGATCATCTGTACTACAAGTGACTTCTTCGAGATTGTTACAACTTCCCGTATAGACGGCCATAGCAGCATCTGTAATAGTATTAGCCAAGGTAATGATATTCAAATAGCCCGTGCTAGTGCTGGTAGCCTCAAACCAAATGTCACTAGAAATATTTCCACCGCACATCGGATTGGGGACACCGGAATTATTTAGACCCGCCGTGGAAAAAGTTTGGAAATCCGCATCATTAACGGTAAGCGCGATTGCCGTGCAGGGCGTATTTTGCCCGAACGCGATGTTAAACGAAAGCAACAAAAAAAGGAAAAAGGGAAAAGTAGATTTTTGCAAAAAGAACATTCCTGTGATATTGTGTAAAACAAGTTCGAGTTAGAATGTGGACAAAAGTAATATTTTTTCAAAGGAATTAGTAACGCAAAAACAGATAAATGACAGTATTTGACAATAATTAGACCAAAGAAAAAAACTTTTATCCTCTTCCTTGAATAAATTTAACCGGATGATTACTTTTGCAGCATAAAAATAATATTGATGTTGAAACAATTTGAATCTTTGAGTGCAGACGACCGCCAGGTGATGATGGATGCGATTCCTTTAGTGACCATTCTCATAGCGGGTGCAGATGGGAAAATCGACCATCGCGAGACCCTTTGGGCAGAAAAAATAACGCGCGTTCGCAGCTATGATGCTGACGAACAACTACTACCCTTCTACAAAGAGGTGGGGAAGACTTTTCATAGTCGCTTAATTGATTTGATTGACGAACTACCGGAAGACCTCAATGATCGTCAGAAGGAAG
>JALVDO010000584.1 GCA_027008975.1 Saprospiraceae bacterium
GATTCAACTCCGGAGGCAATTAATTTTTCTTTAAAAATTTCCAGTAGTGTAGATTTTCCGGAACGGCGCAATCCTGTGACGACATTGATAATATCTTTATCTTTGTATGCAAATAATTTGTCGAGATATTCTTTTCGTTCAATCAATTCATCCATAATGCGAACATACGAAAATTATCAAAAGTTACAAAAAATGCAAGTTTCGATAATTCTACTTTGCCTGTTTTTGATAAAATGACACTGTAATGTTTTGCAAACAGCCTACTTCTAATATTGTAGATTACCATCCTATATCTTTTAGAAAGGAACAATGAACAGATGTCAGGGCTACGCCCCTTTATTTTTTTTTGTAGTTCCACTTATTACGAAGATTAAAGGGCTAACGCCCTTGGTAGAGGATATATTTATGTATCGGATGTCCCCAAATGTTATCAGGGGCGTAGCCCTAATATCTTCGTAACAACGACTAGCAATGGATTAGTTAGGGGCGTAGCCCTGTAATCTTAAACGCAAAGATGTGGCAAATGCTCCCATATTTGTAGATTACATTATGAGATGGTAAGTAGTTACCAATATTCTTTGACAAAATTAGCCCTATTACTGACAGGATTTACAGGATTTTTTCCTTTGCAAAAATTCCTGCTGTAGCCTTGAGCTTTTTATGAGAAAGCCCTTTATATTTAGCAGATAATAACAAAAATACCCCGTCAGGCATTACGCCTGAGCGGGGTATCTAATATGCTAATAACAAATTATATCTTTTTAATGGGTCATAGCTACAAAAAAAGGTAACTACTTACGAGTGCCCGTTTTTAGGCAGAAAATAGTCATTTTATTGGCTGTTGAAGTAAAAAAAATCGCCGCATAGCACCGCTACGCAAGATTTTTTTTTACAAAAACAGACGAGAAAAGGGCATTTTATGGCAAAAATGGTGTACTCGTAAGTAGTTACAAAAAAAGAACTAAGTGACAAATGAATGCCACTTAGCTCAGAATAATAGCAACTATCTACTTATCTCCAATTGTCCGTTGAAAATAATACACCCTTTATGTTTCTTTCGTAATCAAGAGGCAAAAGTTGCCGAGGCGCGAAGCCCCGGCTACATTCAATTGCCCTCTGAACGTATTACTGTTTCTCATAGTGTACATCCTTCTACTTCAAAACCTCCCTTGTTTTCTATTTTGCTTTATTCGAGGTTAAACAGGTTATAATCGGTGTTTTCTCAAAGCACTGAAGCAATTGATGAATGTATGTTCTAACTCGATGTTGGTGCATGTTTGTTCCTCTTTCGAGTAGTATTCCCTTGAATACGATTACAAATTTAGAGGGAGTTACTGGCTTACGGAAACAAAAAACACCAAAAAAATTGAACTTCTACAAAAGACTAATAAAATGACAAAAACTTGATTATCAATAATATAATAATATTTTTTCAATACATAAAATTGACACTCTAATAAAATAAAAAAAAATTAAAATTCACAAATCATTAACAATGAGAGCATGATTTTTAGGATTTTCATAACAAAAAGGGATACATTGTGCAGCATTTTTGCGGTAGAGCGGCTCTATGTTGTTGTTCAAATTTATTATTTTACCCGCATTTTTTGATAGCTTTGTAAAAAAATTCAACTTATGAAAAAAGTATTAACAACTTCAATAATGGTATTTCTGTTTTTTTCAGCTCAGAGTCAGGTATGGTTCGAGGTGGGCGGAAAAGCCATGTATGGCATGAAAGGATTCTATAACGACAACATTTTTAACGACAGAGGCCACCAGTATCAGTTTGGTTCCGGCTTAGCTTATGGCGGGGTATTGTGCATCAATATTGCAGACAAAAACGGCTTTAACATCGAAGGGCTACTTGCCAAGAATGAGCAAAAATTTGAATATATTGCCAACAACGACAAAATAACCAATGACCTCAATTGGAAAACACTGGATTTATACCTACTCTACCGGCATTATTCCAATAGCGCCTTTATTGAGTTAGGTCCCAAATATTCCAAACTAAACAGTATCTCGCAATCCTACGGTGATCCAATCACCTTGGACGGGGAATACAACGACTCCTATTTCTCCGCAGTATTTGGGTTTGGAGGGCTGATTACCGGCTCGGAATTCTTTACCCTCAAATCGGGCATTCGCTTTGAATACGCCCTCGGAGATTTTGTTTCGGAAAAAGGCAAAGCAGGAGGCTTCCCGGCTTATTATGCCAATTATGATAAATACACAGCAACGCACCCTTTCAGTGCGGGCGTTTATCTGTCCCTTAACTTTGCCATCGGCGCTGTTGCCAAAGCCGAATGTGGCCGCAGACGGTTTGTTTTTGGTTCGGGGTACTAAAAAAAAGCCGCTTCGGAAATTCCGAAGCGGCTTTTTTTTGAATTTATTTAACCTCTAAAACTTCAAGACCTTGAGGGTCTTCACATCCGACTTACCGAATCGCAACCTAATAAAGTAGGTTCCTGCCGGTTTATCGTTGAAGTCTAAGGAGACGGTCTCTACGCCTTCGGCAATATTCATCTTACTTAATACCTTTCCGGTAGATGAAATCAACTCCAACTGCACATCGGAATTCAACGCTTCGAATAACTCAATAGTCAAATCATTCGTGACCGGATTAGGATAGACCATCGCCAATTTGGAATCGGCGTATAGTACAGCCTCCCCTATCTCTGAGTATTGCTCTTCACCGTTGTCAACTTGTGTGAGCAATACGCGATAGTAGTTTCTGCCCTGCTTAGGAGCAATGTCCATATACTCGAAGTATTGCATATCTCCCTCCACTCGCGCAGGCTCTGTCACCGTCGCAATTGTATGGAAGTTTTCACCATCACGGGAATACTCTACCTGATACTCATAAGTCGGCATATAACTTTCCATCTGCCATGCGACCATCACTTCGCGTTCGCTTTCGTTCACAACTGTCACATCAAGTGGCAATCCTCCGCCACAAGCCGTCGGGCTGTTTGTCACGACGATGTCCAGATAATCATAGGAGGTACAGCCGTCCTCGGTTACCGTCAGATTAATGGTATAATTACCAAAGCTTGGGTAAGTCACGTCGACAGGCGTACCGGAAGCACTACCGGGTACCGCTCCTACACCAAAGTCCCAGGTAATGACAGCATCACTGCCATTTCCTACTGCATAGTAAGTCGTTGGGGTATCCTCACAGATAACACTTGGTCCGGAAATATCCGCTACGGCAACATTGCCTACTTCAATAATAACCACATTAGAGGTTTCGATATAGGTCGAGCATCCCTCTCTTCTTGCACAACGTGCGAAGCGAGTAGTCTGGTACAATGGTCCCGGTGCATAGCCCGGTGAGTTAGAGTTTGGAACGGGTGTCCACGTCTGCGGATTAAATACGTCTGAATCAACGCTCATCATCCACAGGTACTCGATAGCACCCGCACCACCGGAAGCCGGCTCAATACTCACAAGCGGGTCGGGAGTATTCCCCGGACCGCATAGGAATTGATTGTATCCAATCTCACCCGGATCGGTAATATTCTCACAAGGAGATATAAACCCGGCATCCAATGTCAAATCCATCTCATTATTATCAATGACAAAGATTTGCGTCATCAATGTTGTCGGATCCATATCGCTATCGACTGTATCATCACTACCTGCATTGGCTACTGTTGGATCCAATCCGTCAGGTTGCGTAAAGGTCACTTTATAGGTACCCGGAGGTAATAAGAACATATACATACCCGTATTGTCCGTATAGGTCACATCCGTATAGGCATCATCTTCCTCATCCACTCCTGTCACTGTCACTTCCACACCGGGGATGCCTTGCTCGCCCGGATCCTGAATACCATCATGATTAGAATCCAACCAAACAAAATCACCAATTTTGGCAGAGCAGTCATTCGTTATTTCAAAAGGTTGTACAATTCTTGCTGTACATTCCTCATTGTCGAATGGCACTAATTCGACGACCAATTCATAAGTCCCCGGACCGTAATCATTCGGATTCAATACCGACACCTCCTCTCCGTCAATTGTGAAAGTTAATTCACCCGGAATAGAAGGTGAAGCAGAGAATACAATGTCATCATCCCATAGACAAACGTTAGAAGCCGGCAATTCTGCAACACCGATTGTCGGATAGAAACAAGTATTTTCGATACTTAATGTATCATGTCCGTCAGATACATAGATAATATAATGAACAGCATGAATCAACTTGAAAGGCAATTGATAAACACCCGGCTCAACCTCTTCAAACACCATTCCGACAGTCGCTTCAATTGGGTCAAATGGAGGTTCGGGGCTGGTAGCCAAGAACAATCCTTCTTGATCGACAATAGTCCATGTCTCACCTGGATAGTTACTGTAAATGGTGACCTCTTCCGAGAACTGACCGTTGGTTTCACTTGTAGAGTTATCCAAACAATGACAAGGGTCACCCACGGCGATATTCGGCATCCTGTAAATCCCTGCATCCCATGACAAATCAATCTCGCCCGGCTCCAGTACCGTCGTAATCGTCATACCGTCCATTGTCTCATCCGCATCGCTATCAACAGAGTCGTCTGCCCCCTGATTAATATCCGTATATTGATAAGGGTAAGGAAGTACAAACATGACTGAATACGTTCCGGGAGTCAATCCCATAAAAATATAATATCCATCTGCATTTGTTGTCGTTGTTGCGATTACAGTTCCCGATGCATCCTTCAATTTGACGGTTACATCCGGTACGCCCGGTTCTCCTGCATCCTGAATACCATCTTTATCAATATCTTCCCATACAAAATCTCCAATACCTGCGTAAGCAGCAAGTGTTGCACTACAAGTCGAAGTACAGCCGTTGGCGTCAGTTACGGTTACAGTATAATTACCCGGCGCCAGATTGGAGATTGTAGCCGTATTCATACCATTTGACCATAGGTAAGTATAAGGCGCTGTTCCGCCGGAAGGGATAACTCTCAGTTCTCCATTATTACCCATTGTAGCCTCCTGCAAAACAGTAACAGAGCAGGATGGCTGTGGGAAGTTGGCAATAGAAACTGTTGCTGTCGCCTCACAGTTGTTTGCATCTCTGACTGTCACGGTATGGACTCCTGCACTCAAACCCGTTGCGGTAGCCGTCGTTTGTCCATTGCTCCACTGGTAGGTATAAGGTGGCGTACCACCAGTAACGGTTGCGGTTGCGGTTCCGCTGTTTCCACCCACGCAGGTCATGCTTCCCGAAGTAGAAATGCTGATACCGGAAGGCTGTGCAACCGAAACGGATGTACTGGCAATACACCCATTTGCATCCGTTACCACAACCGTATAAGTCCCGGCTCCAACGTTATTCAGAACAGCTTGTGTTCCGATGACAGCAGGGTTGCCATTGAGCGTCCAGGAGTAAGCATAGGCCGGAGTTCCTCCTGAAACCGTCACCGACACCTGCCCGTTGTTCATTCCATTACAGGTAACATCTGTAGCTGAAGGCTCTAATGCAATGCCGGATGGTTGAGTAATCGTCATAGAGGCATTGCCCGTACATCCCATTGCATCCGTTACCGTCAAGCTGTATGTTCCGGCAGACAAGCCGGAGATGGACGGTGTATTCATTCCATTACTCCAAAAATAGGTAAACGGAGCAGTTCCACCTGACACAAGAGCTGAAGCCGTTCCATCGCTGCCCCCATTGCAGCTTACAGGGGTCACACCAATAGATACCGCTAATGCCGGAGTCTGGGTAATTGTCGCACTGCCTGACACCTGACAGTTATTGGCATCTGTTACCGTTAGATCATACGTTCCCGCTGCCAATCCGGTAATGGTAGGTGTATTTGCTCCATTGCTCCACGCATAAGAAAACGGAGGTGTACCGCCTGAAACAGTAGCGGTAATCGCTCCAATATTCTGATTAGAGCAAACAATGTTACTCACTTCAAAATTAATATCTATTTGGGGCAACTCCTGTACTGTAACTGCCGATGAAGATACAGTACATCCATTGGCGTCTGTAACCGTCACACCATAAGTACCCGCTGTAATTCCGGATAAAATCTGTGAGGTAGCTCCTGTACTCCACAGGTAAGTATATGGTGGTGTCCCCCCCGTCGGCAAGGCTGTTGCCTCTCCACTTGCAGTACCTCCACATTGTATGATTGGAGTGCTGACTGTTAAAGAAAGTCCACTTGGTGCCGAAATTGTCGCGGTGGCTGTAGCCGTACAGAAATTTGCATCTGTAACAGTCACATCATAGTCACCCGGCATCAGTCCGCTAATCGTCTGACCAACGGCTTCATTGCTCCAATTGTACTGGTAAGGTGGTGTACCTCCCGTAGCATTGGCAGTGGCTGAACCATTCCCCATATCTGCGCACAAGGCATTCGTACCTGTGACACTCGCCTGTAATAATTGAGGCTGTGAAATGGTAATCTGTTCAACAATTTTACAATTATTTGCCTCCGAAACGGTTACGGTGTAAACACCGGCTACCAAGCCCGTCACTTCCTGTGTATTGGCTCCATTTGACCATTGATAAGTATAAGGCGCCGTGCCCCCGGTAGCATTAACTAAAATACTGCCTGAGTTGTCTCCAAAACAAAGTACATTTCTCGGAATAACCGATATGGAAAAGTCATCAATAATATCGATAGAGAACTCTGCCGTACCACTACAGCCCAAGGCATCTGTTACGGTAATGGTATAGCTTCCTTCTAATAAATCTTCGACCATTGTGCCTCCACTGCCCGTGCTCCATGCATAAGAGTAGGGAGGAATCCCACCGGTCACATTAACCGATGCAGAGCCGGAATTTTCAGCACCACAAACGACTTCTGTCGCTGTCACCTGTATATTCAAGGACGGACTCTCGTTAATCGTAATACTACCGGTTGCTTGACAACCGTGGCTATCCGTTACCGTAACGGTATAAGTCCCTCCTGACAAATTAGAGATAGTTTGCGTTACTGCTCCGGTATTCCAAAGGTAAGTATAAGGAGCCGTTCCTCCCTGCGGATTGGCTGTCGCCGTTCCTGTCAAGGAGCTTTCGCAAATCATATTGGTACCAATAACACCTACTGTTAGCAATTGAGGTTGTGTAATGACAACCGTCTGCGACAACTGACATCCGTGGGATTCCGTTACCGTCACAGAATAAGTACCTGCCGGCAATCCGGAAATGCTTTGCGTATTCATTCCGTTTGACCATTGGAAGGTATATGGCAAACCGCCTCCTGAGACCATTGCCGTTGCACTACCTGTATTATCCCCAAAACACAATAAATCCGACTTGATGACATTGAGGTCAAAATCATCTATTACCGTCACAAGTATTTGTCCGATTCCAGTACATCCATTAGCATCGGTCACCGTGACGGTATGAGTACCTGTCCCAAGATTAGTGGCCGTTGCCGATGTCATACCATTACTCCATTGATAAGAGAAAGGAGGTGTACCTCCTGTTACATTTGCAGTTGCAACACCGGTATTGCCTTCTCCACATACGGTGTTTGTCCCAGTTACATTCACGAACACCTGTGGCGAATTGGCAATTGTTGCCTGATCAACATCCGTACATCCATTGGCGTCCGTCACAGTAACAAAGTAAGTTCCTGCACTAAGGTTGAATATCGCCTGAGTATTACCACCATTACTCCACTGGTATGAATACGGCGGAGTACCACCCGATACAAAGGCTGTTGCCGAGCCGGTAGAAGCTCCCATACAGACTTGATTGGTCGCGTCGACGTTAACAAATACATCCGGCGGAACGATAACGGTATAAGAACCGAAGGTCTGGCAACCTGCTGCATTGGTGACCGTCACCGTATAAGTACCTGCACCCAATCCGCTGATAGTTTGTGTATTACCCGCGTTACTCCATTGATAAGTAAACGGCCCAACACCTGTAATGATATTAGCTGTTGCCGTTCCATTATTCACTCCGCAGGTAGTGGCATTGGTACCCGTTACATTTATTTGAAAAGCAGGAGCGGGAAGGACGGTAACCGAACCGGTCTTTATACAACCAATGGCATCTGTTACCGTTACCCCGTAAGTGCCGGGTGCAACATTGGATACAAATGCAGTATTCGCCCCATTACTCCAGGCATAAGAATATGGCGCTACTCCCTGTGAAGCCGTCACGCTCATCGTACCATTATTAAAGTTGGGACAAGTCTCCGGGGTGACATTCGTATTTATCGTCAAATTGGATTGTTGTATCAATGTCACCTGTGCCGTTTGTGGACAGTTGTGGGCATCTGTAACCGTCACAAAATAAGTGCCGGGCCCCAGATTGAAAATAGAAGGAGTATTTGCACCGGTACTCCATGAATAAAAATATGGAGGCGTTCCTCCGGTTACATTCAGAGAAATGCTTCCGTTGTTGTCTCCGGCACATTGAGGATGATTTGGGAAGGGAGTGATGACAATCTGCGGCACATTGCTCACCGTCCCCGTTGCAGTATCGGTACAACCATTTGCATCCGTGAGCGTGACGGTATAGGTCCCGGGGGATAGATTGAATATCGTCTGCCCTACGGCACTATTACTCCATGCAAAGGAATATGGTGGAGTCCCTCCTGTCGGTGTAGCTGTCAAGGAGCCGTCATTGCCATTAGCACAAGTAACGGCACCGGTTGAGACTGAAACATCCACCGGAGTACCCTGTACCGTCACGCAACTGGTTGCACCGCACGCTTGGCTATCTGTCAACGTAATGCAGTAGGTTCCCGCAGGTAAATTGGTGATTGTCTGATTAAAGGAGCCTGTACTCCAGTGATAAGTGTAAGGCGGAATCCCCCCACCGCCAATGGCCGTAATTTCAAAAGGAATGGAACACACATCTGTGCTAAAATCAACAGTCACCAATGGTGGTTGGGTAATAGTAACAGAACTGATGACCTGCTGGGAAGAAGCATCTGTAACCGTCACAGAGTAAGACCCTGCAGTCAGTCCATTTTGAGTCGCACCAAATTGTCCGTTGCTCCAAAAATAGGTATAAGGGGCATTTCCCCCAACAGCCGTGGCTGTGACACTTCCATTAGGCAAACCAAAGCAAGCGGGCTCTGTAACAGAAAAACTAACGCCGAACTGAGCGGCAACTTCCGAAGTGA
>JALVDO010000585.1 GCA_027008975.1 Saprospiraceae bacterium
GGCGATATAGTCCGGCGCAGTATCACAAAATCCGTCCGCTGCTACAAGACAATTACTGCCATCGACCTTTTCCACGAAAGCTGTATCAATAATAAGGGTATCCAATATCAGTGTATCTTGGAAGAGGGTGTAATCATAAGTTACGATTTCAGGTGCAGGGCTACCAAAGTCTGGCGGCATGGAGTCGTCGTGGCTGATACCTCCTTCCCATCCCAAAAAAGGGTGAGGAAGAGAGAGTGCGTGTCCCATTTCATGTGCCCAGGTGTGGTCATTAGGTCCTGCACAAGCTTTGGCAACGGCAAGACTGGCATAAGGTAAATTGTATCCGCAGTTTCCCGCAGGGTCGGCGACAAAATAACAGTTCATCGTACTCGGAATGTCGCGCTCAAACATCATTTCAGCACCGGTCAGAATATCTCCGTGGCTAAACCAGCTTCCGTTGTCAATATAATCGATATTTTGGATGTAAAAGCTCAAGTTTGCCGGCTCAAAATCATTATTCAGCGTGCAAAGCGCAGCGAGTAAGTCCTCCATTCTAAAGTAGCCACTTCCTTCATCTGTGCCAAGTAGATGGATGCTCAACGGGACGTAGATCAGGGCATCACCACCCTTGGAATACAACTCTGGTGATGCTTGGTACTTTTTCAGCCACGGGCTTTTCACTGCAGGACTTCCACAAGGTGCAAAATGCTCTGTTGATTGCCCAAACAAATTGGGTGCTGACCCGAAAATCAGGCATAGTGATACAAAAATACTTTTACTGAACAACAAATTTTTCATAATGAAATCCCTTTGATGATTGTAATTGCAAGAAATATATCCCCGGCGCTAGTGATGCTGTGGGAATAGCCATGGATTGCATGCCAATGACTGGATTGATACTTTTTTGACTCAAAACCCTGCCCTGTGTATTCAAAATGGTCATGGATGACCTTTCTTTATTTTGTGCTTTAAATTGCATTTGCATATTTTGTCCAACTGCCACGGGATTGGGGCGTATCACTACATTCCGAAAGACTTCCAGCTCATTGGCGGAGACAAATGTAGGTGTTCTGAAGTCGGAAATGTCGCTGTAAGGGGTACAACTCGACCATTCGCTGACAGCCCGAACACGCCAGAAATAATGCTCGTTCGGTTCCAGACCGGATAAAACCAGACTGGATGTATCTGAATAATATTCCCAAGTGAGACTTTGAAAACTTGGAAACGGAGCGATCTGGACAATGTACTTCGTAGCGTTTTCAGCTTCCTCCCAACTCAGGACGATAGTATTACTATCCGTTAATAATGCCTCTTCGCCTCCTATCGGGTAATATTGCTCAAGCGGGGTGTCGGAAATGTCGGGCAGAGGTGTTTCGGTTGTCAGAAACATTGTATCTTCATTTTCGATGTAGGCTCGCATAGCTGCTATTTGTTCTTCGGAGAATCGTGTCTGACAATCATCGTTGCTATAACTCATAAAAAAGGAACCATCAGAACGAAACGCAACACCGGCAGGATCGTGTTGGATTATTGAGCTCTCTCCATCTTCGTTACAAATCCATGGATTTGCTAGGTAGTCCGGCGGGGTATCGCAAAATCCATCTCCGGCAACAGTGCAGTTGGTTCCGTCCACCAATTCTACAGGCAGCCAGTTGATGGAGTCCGGTGCAGGCTGGGTAAAATCGAATCCGTCAGGGAATTGCTCCCATAAATCCCAGCCGTAACAAGTGTGCGGCAGGGAAAAAAAGTGTCCCATCTGATGTGTCCATTGATGGTGATTGTGGGGGGCAAGCATGTAATTTTGCAGAATGATACCCAAGTGATCCACAGGATAGGAAACGGAGGTTGGTAAGTCAAAATTATGGACGAAAAAAATATCTATTTTATTAGGGGTATTAAAATTGCTAACCAACTCATATGCCCGGTTGATATCGGGTTCTGCATAATACGAGTCGGTAATATAATTAAAATCATGAGTGACGTAAAAATGAATATTAGCCTGTTCAAAATCCTCATTCAAAGCGCATAAGGCATCGTAGATTTCACTCTTGTGGGGAAAATGTATTTCTTCGATATCATCGACAAGGTGAATGGCGAGAGCAACATAGAGTGGGTCGCCTGATTTTTCATACCTATCCGGATTTGCCTGATATTTGGTCAGCCAGTCTGCCTGTGTATTAGAGATACCACATAAATTTTGAGGATTTTGCGCCTGTGTTAGTAGGGCAAGTAAGATAAAATTGATTGCAAAGGTTATTCGTTTCATATCATTTTGTTTTTTTTTCAACACCAAGGATATGAAATTCTCTGTTTTTTATCCTCTTTTTCACCTCTAAAATACCGTATTGCAAGAAAGATGACTAAAATGAATTACTGAACAACAAATTTTTCATAATGAAATCCCTTTGATGATTGTAATTGCAAGAAATATATCCCCGGTGACAGCGAAGCTGTTGGAATAGAGACAAATTGAAGACCTACCTCTGGTTTAATATTTTGCAGACTTACTATCTTACCTTGTGCATTTAAGACGGAAAGAGATAACGACAGGGGACTTTGTGCTTCAAATCGCAAGCGAATATCAGCACCGCCTCCAACCGGATTGGGCATGATGGTCAAGTGCTGGATTCCTTCCAGTTCATTTACTGCTACGGGAGTAGTTACCCAGAAACTGGTGCTTAAAGAGAATGGACTGCAACTGGACCATTCACTGAGGGCACGGACACGCCAATAGTATTTCTTTCCTACTTCAAGGTTGGGAACTGTTATCTCCGGTGTTGTTACATAAGCTTCGAATAAGGCACTGCCAAAATTTGGAAATGGATTGATTTGAACAAGGTAACCCGTAGCATTGCTCATGTTTTGCCAGGTCAATATCATATCGTTTCCGGTGAGTGGTGCTTGCTCGCCTTCTATGGGGTAATATAGGATAGTCGCGTCATTGGTAATATCAGGTAGTGGTGTTGCTGATGTTAATAAATAGGATTGTTCATTTTCAAGATTGGCACGCATAGCAGCAATTTGCTCATCTGAGAATTGGGTCTTACAGGCGCCGTTGCTATAGGACATATAAAATGAGCCATCGGAACGAAAGGCAACTCCTGTTGGGTCGTGCTGAATTTGAGTGCTTTTGCCTTGTGCATCACAAGACCATCTGGTATTGAGGTAGTCGGGTGGTGTATCACAAAAACCATCTCCTGCGTAGGAGCAATTACTCGCATCAACTTTTTCGACGGAAACTCCATTGACAGAGTTCGGGGCAGGTTCACTATAGTCGTGTTCATAGCCTTCCCATCCCAAAAAGGTATGTGGCAAGGAAAGGTAATGCCCCATCTCGTGTGACCAGGTGTGATCGACACTCGAAAGGCAGCCTTTCGCTAATGCGATTCCGTCGCCGTAAGAGCTGTATCCACAATTCCCGGCCGGATCTTTTACTATATAGCAATCGACTTTGTTGTAAGTGTAGTAGTTGTTCATCATATTGCTACCTTGGTTAAAATTGTGCTCGTAATAATCAGATTCAGCAATATAGTCGAAGTCCGTACTGGTGTAGAAGTGAATATTTGCCGGCTCAAAGTCTTCGTTGAGAACGCATAGAGCGTCGAATACCCTGTTTTTCGGGAAATACCCGTTGCCGTTGTCATCTCCGACGATATGAATGGCAAGTGCGACGTATAGGGGATCGTCGGATTTTTCGTACCCGTCGGAGTTTGCCTGATACTTGATGAGCCAATCGGATTTTTGATCTTTGGTTCCGCAGGGACTGAATTCGCTTTGTGCTCGCAGCACAGATGAGATGGTGAGGAGGAGCGTAAGGGTAAGGAATATTCTATTCATAATTTTCTTTTTTTTTGCAAAATTATACCCGATAGCACTGAAATCGGAATGTTTGTCAATTTTATTTTTCTGAAACAGACTTGATTGTTGGCGATATGACCAAATTTACACTAGTTATCCCTAGTAAAAGGAAAAAACGGTTGCCCACAAGGATAGACAACCGTTTTCTTTTAATGCCGCGACAATCGATCGCAACTTACTTTATGACGATAATTTTCTTTGAAATAGCCTTGTCGTTGCTAATGATTACCATATTGTAAACACCGGATTCAAGACTACTGACAGGCAGTTTAAATTCACTTTTACCAGCCGGAAATTCGTGTTTATAATTGTCACTTATCCGCTTTCCTGCAATGTCAAATAATTGAATACTGCTATCGAAACTTTTATTGGCTCTCACCTGAATAGTGATAGCGTTAACACCTGATGCCGGGTTGGGGAAAACATTTAAGTCATTAACTGCATCAATGGTATTTGTAGCGGTACTTAATCCTGTTTTGAAACTTGTCGAAGACGACTGTCCGTCACAAGTTCTTGCTTCGTTCATTGCTTTTACCCTCCAGTAATAGGTCTTGTTAGCACTAAAAATTCCCGATAGCGCTTTGGTGTTACCATATACCAGGTAGGATTCGTAGAACAAACTTGGATTAAAACCGGCATTATTGGCAACTTCGAGGAAGTAAAAAGTAGCACCCGGTACAGCTTCCCATTCAAAATTTACTGTATTATAATTTGGGGTCTGTTCGCCACCGATTGGGTAAGATAACGATGGCCCGTCTGTAATTTCATCATGGAAAGGTATTGGATTATCTTCCCGTAGATAGGCTCTGTGCCCACTATTGTAATCCGTAACGATTAAATCTTGCTGCATTTGGGTAAAGATGTAATCGTTTGGTGGGCATTCCAAAAAGTACGCCATGATATTAACCTCCTGTGGATCGACGACTGTTCCGTTTGGATCCATTGTCCCCGCATTATAATTGCAATTGGGCCATCCGAAGCCAAAATTGTAATCAGGAGGGGTGTCGCAAACCAAATCACCCGCTACTGTACAATTGCTGCCATCCTGTAATTCAGTAGGAATGCCGCCCGGAGAAGTAGCCTGTACGGGATTTCCGTGGATAGATTCATCATAAGGCTCGCTATCCCAACCCCTATGCGGATGTGCCAAACTAAAAAAGTGTCCCATCTCATGTGGTAAGGTCTTTTTGGTTCTACCGAACTCATCGTTCCTCATAACAATCCAGTCATATTGGGGGGAGTAGTACCCGAGTGTCGTACCCAGCCCCCCATTTGGAGGGGAGGCATCATGCACTGCCCAAATGTTGATAGAGTGCTGATCGCGTCTTGAATTCATCAAAAAACCCGCCCCCTGATGTTCATCAAAGATGACGCTATTATTCATGTACTTGAATTGCTTAATATAAAAAACCATACCAACAGACTCGTAAGTATGATTCATTTCACAAAGTTGGTCAAATACTGCTTTTTCACTTACACCTCCAGTTCCGTTGTCTCGTGAGATAATATGAACAGTCAATGGAATGTAAACAATATCTCTTTGTTCGATAGGATGGGTTCTGAGCGTTTCGATATTTTTCTTCAATTGCTCTACAACCTGCTCTTGAACATCTCCAACTGTTCCACAAGGAGGTGTATAAGATTGAGCTGCCGCAATTGTTATCGAAAGGAAAAATGCGAAACCGATTGGAATAAAATTTTTAATCATTTTCAAGTTTATGTTTTTTAAAATTTCTGAAAAGATTTGATTTCACTTTTTAGAAATTTTAATAAGTTATTAACAATATTTTTACACCTCAAAAGGCAAGGACAAAGACAAAAGTAGTTAAAATTTATTTTTTTTCCAATATAAATCAATTCTTTGGTCATCTATCCTGCAAACTATACTTATTTTGCCTACTTTTGCAACGATTTTTAGATACGTTTAATTGTAATATTAAAAATATATAGATATGAATAAAGTAACAGTAGTAGGTGCAGGAAATGTTGGCGCTACGGTTGCCAATGTTTTAGCTCACAAAGATATTGTTAAAGAAATTGTTCTGCTTGATTTGCAGGATGACCTAGCGAGAGGTAAGGCTCTGGACACATGGGAGCAGGCACCTATCGATTACTACAGTACCCGATTGATGGGAACAGGCGATTACAAAGACACAGCCGGCTCTGATGTTGTCGTCATTACTGCCGGTGTTCCCCGTAAGCCGGGAATGAGCCGTGATGATTTAATCACTACCAATGCAAAGATTGTTACCTCGGTAACTAAATCTATTTTGGAATATTCTAAGAATCCTATCATAATCATTGTATCCAATCCATTAGATGTCATGACTTATGCTGCGTACAAAACGTCCGGGTTGGATAAGTCTAGAGTTTTTGGAATGGCGGGCATCCTTGATACGGCAAGGTATCGTGCTTTCTTAGCATCCGAAATTGATACTTCTCCTAAGGAAATCCAAGCCGTTTTGATGGGTGGTCACGGAGACACTATGGTGCCACTTCCTCGATATACTACTGTAGCGGGAATTCCCGTGACAGAGTTGGTGAGTGAGGAAAGAATTGAAGCCATTGTCAATCGCACTAAAAAAGGTGGTGGAGAATTGGTTCAGTTAATGGGGACATCAGCTTGGTATGCACCGGGAGCTGCCGCAGCACAAATGGTTGAATCCATCCTCAAGGATGAAAATCGCATTTTCCCTTGTTGTGTTAAGTTGGAAGGGGAGTATGGTCAGAAGGATATTTTCCTCGGTGTGCCTGTTAAGCTTGGACGTTCCGGTATCAAGCAGGTTATTGAGCTAAAACTCAATGATGATGAGATGGCGCTTTTGAATGAATCTGCCGCCCACGTCCGAAAAGTAAAAGACTCCTTCGATGCGATGGGGCTTTAAGATGAAGAATCGCCAGTTCCTTCAGGATTGGCGATTCCTCTTTCACGATTGGAATTTCATGAGGATTATACGGCTAGTACTAGCATTAGTTATTGTTGTTAATGCGATTCAGTATAAGGATTGGTTGTTCTTGGCATTAGGGTTGTATTTTCTATATCTTGCCGTGTTTAATGTCAAGTGTGGCACTTGTGCCAACGGCAATTGTGAGATTCCAAATCAGGACGAAAATAAGCTCAAATAATACGATATGCCAATAAAGATAATCGACAATCCGGAGGATTACAACCAGTTGTCTCCCGAAGAGGCTTTTGTTATTGTTCATAAGGGGACAGAGCGGCCTTTTACCGGAGAATACAATGACTTTAAGGCGGAAGGCATCTTTATTTGCCGCAGATGCAATGCTCCGCTTTATAATTCATCCGATAAGTTTGACTCGGGCTGCGGCTGGCCGTCCTTTGATGATGAGATTCCGGGAGCAATCCGCCAAGAGCAAGATGCCGATGGTCGTAGGGTGGAGATAATGTGTAATAATTGCGGTGGACATCTTGGGCACGTTTTTCGAGGAGAACGACTGACGGAAAAAAACACGAGGCATTGTGTTAATTCCCTGTCAATTAGATTTATTCCCCGCTAACATTTGCTCTTTTACGACTTGCCCCATGATGTCGTTTCTGTTGAGATAATTCAAGTACGTGGTAGCTTCGGATTGTTTATCGAAGTGACCACTTATCACTTGAAACTGTCTTCCTTTTCGAATCATATCAACCCGTTCACCATATTTATTGTCATATTTTTTTACTATTTCTAATGCTTTTTGGTAATCCGTATAGATGCCTAATGAAATGGTATAATAGTCTCCGGAGCGGGGTGTAAACACCTTTCTTTTAGGTTGTGAATCCGGTGGAGTGAAGGCGACTGGTGGGTGCTTTTTTACTTTTTTGTTCTTTTCTGGTGAGAGCGGAGGTCGGGACACCTGAGCAGATAAAGTTGCTCTGGGACTATCCAATATCGTGCTGTTATCATCAATTGTGTTGGGTCTGTTTAGATTATTTCCTCTCCATTTTTTATTGGTACTTTGTAGCAATTGGTACAGTTGATTCCCATCCAATGATGTTTCCGTCCTTGCCAATTCAATGCCTTGGGGAGAAAAGATCAAGACTGTCGGAATAGTGACGGCTTCCCATTTGTTTTTATAAAACTGGCCTTCTTTTTCATTTATGTCCAGCTTTAATGCTAGGTAATTCCTATTGGCGTAGTTGATGACTTTTGCATCCGTGAAACTGTTTTCTTCCATCCATTGACAGGGGAGACACCAGTCTGCCCGAAGATATACAAAATACAATTTTTGCACTTTTGCCGCCTGACTGCGCACGGTGGGAAGCGACTGGTCAGAAAAAGTAATTTGTTGTTGCGCGAAACCACAAAAAGTTAACGATAAGAGGAGCATGAGTATAGTGTATTCTTTCTTCATAGGGAATTATTTGTCCATGAGTTTCACTACGAGATAGAACAAATTTTGTTACATAATTATTGTTTATGCCTACGCTCGGTAAGAGGCTACCCCTTTGCTTCATTCCACAATGCATCCATTTCTTCCAAGGTCATTTCTTTCAAATCCTTCGTGGCATTGGCTTCAATGTATTCAAAGCGAGATTTGAATTTTTTATTTGTTTTTTCCAAGGCGGTTTCGGGATCTACACCGATAAAGCGGGCATAATTAACCAGAGAGAACAAAAGGTCGCCAAATTCTTCTTCTTTGCGTTGCTGGCTCATATTTTGCTCAATCGTTTCTTTTAGCTCGTTCATTTCTTCCTCGACTTTAGCCCATACCTGCTCTGTTGTTTCCCATTCGAAGCCGACTTGCTTGGTTTTATCCTGCATCCGATAGGCTTTTACCAAGGCAGGGAGTGAGTTGGGGACACCACCGAGGATTGATTTTTTCCCTTCCCTAAGTTTGAGCTGTTCCCAATTTTTCTTTACTTCCTCCTCATCTGCCACCTCCAAATCGCCATAAATGTGTGGATGCCTGGAAATGAGCTTCTCACAGACATTATTCAATGTGTCGGCGATGTCAAATGCTCCTTTTTCTTCAGCAATTTTTGCATAAAAGACCATGTGCAGTAGTAAATCTCCAAGTTCCTCTTTGATACCATCGAGGTTTTCTTCCAGGATGGCATCTGCCAATTCGTACGTCTCTTCAATGGTGAGATTGCGCAGGCTTTGGAATGTCTGTTTTCTGTCCCAGGGACAACCGACTCTTAATTCATCCATAATGGTTAATAATCGTCCGAAAGCATTTAATTTATTCTGCATTGTTGTAATTTTGCGCCAAAGGTACAACTTCTTTAATTAG
>JALVDO010000586.1 GCA_027008975.1 Saprospiraceae bacterium
TCCATATCCATCACCCGGGGTATATGGGACATCAGGTGTGTGCACCGGCGCCAATAACGGCTTTGGCATCTTTGGTAACAGACTTGCTCAACAATGGGACGGGAATTTACGAGATGGGGCAAGTGGGGAGCATGATGGAGTTCGCCATCATCGATATACTGGCAAAAACAATGGGGTTTGGAGAGGATTCGGGCGGATTTCTGACTTCAGGAGGCACATTGGCCAATCTGACGGCACTTCTGGCTGCAAGGGGAAGTAATACTGAGGTTTGGGAGAAAGGCAATGAGAAAAAATACGCACTCATGGTCTCCGAGCAGGCGCATTATTCGGTGGATAGAGCTGCCAGGATAATGGGGTGGGGAGAAGGTGGTATTATCAAAATCCCAACCGATGCGCAATACAGGATTAGAGTCGATTTGTTGGATCATTACTATGAGAAGGCAAAAGAATCAGGTTGGGAAGTGATAGCCGTTGTGGCATCTTCCTGCTCAACAGCAACGGGGTCTTTTGATGATATAAATGCGATCGCGGACTTTTGCGAACGGCGTAAGCTTTGGTTGCACGTTGACGGGGCTCATGGAGGAGCCCTAGTCTTCTCCGATAAGTACCGGCACCTTTTATCGGGCATTCATCGCGCTGATTCCGTTATTATGGATTTCCACAAAATGTTAATGACTCCTGTACTTTCTACGGCGGTTGTATTCAAAAATGAGCAGGATTCTTACCATACCTTCCATCAAAAAGCCAGTTATCTTTTCAATAATACAGAAGAGTTAGAATGGTTTAATCTCGCTCTTCGCACGTTTGAATGTACTAAAAATTCACTAGCGATAAAGATATATAGCTTGCTACATTCGCACGGAGCTGCTTCTCTGAGTGCCATAACGACGCACCTTTGTGATAGGGCAATAGCGTTTGCATGCGCTATTCAAGAACATCCCATGATGGAACTTGCGCTATTTCCCGAATGTAATATCGTTTGCTTTAGGGTCGTTCCTCCCGGCCTTTCTCCCGAAGAAACAGACGCTATGAATAGGGAAATTCGGAGTAAAATTATTGAAAAAGGAGTTTTTTATCTGGTTCAGACTCAATTAAACGGTCGTGTTTATTTGCGAACGACAATTATTTCTCCTTTTACTGAACCAAAGCATTTTACAGCTTTGATTGACGATTTGACCAATCTGGCAAAATGTTAGGATGTGCTGATGGCTTTTCGGACACTACCGTATTTTAGTAGTCGTTCTTTTGCTTCTTTGTAAGATATTCCCAGAGCATTTTGAATAAGTAAAGTACCTCTTTCGATAAGTTTTGCATTTGTCAGTTGCATATCGACCATTTTATTGTCAAGTACTCGCCCCATTTTAATCATAACGCTTGTGCTAATCATGTTGAGTATCAGCTTTTGGGATGTACCCGCTTTCATTCTGGTGCTGCCGGTTACAAATTCCGGTCCGGTGTTGACAACAATGGGGAAATCGGAATACTCAATAATAGGAACACCGGGATTATTCGTGATACAGGCTGTTTTTACTCCGTTTTTTTGTGCGTCCTTCAGTCCGTGTACGACATAAGGGGTTGTGCCCGATGCGGCGATGCCTATTAAGAAATCGTCGGTATTAATGTCATAAGCCTGAAGGTCTTTCCATGCCTGATGAATATCATCTTCTGCCGATTCTACCGCCTTTCGGATTGCTTGGTCACCTCCGGCGATGAGTCCTATTACCCAATCGTCGGGTACGCCGTAAGTAGGGGGGCATTCGGATGCATCGAGAATACCCAGACGACCGCTTGTTCCTGCTCCGATATAGAATAGCCTTCCTCCAATTTCCATCCGCTCTACAATGGCGTCTACGACCGGGATAATATCAGGGATTACCTCTCCTACGGCAATGGCAACCTGCCTGTCCTCCTGATTGATTAGTGTCAGTAGTTCGGCGGTACTTTTTTGTTCGAGGTGCCGGTGGTTTGAAGGTGATTCTGTTATTCTTTTCATGGATGTTATAATTATTACTGTTCTCCAAGCCAAACGATGGCAGCGGCAAGAGCGACATTTTCTTTTGCCAGCTCTATTTGAGCCCTTTTGTGGAGATTGGTTAGTGCATTTGGTGTCCCCAGTAGATTTTTGACAAACTCGTGGGTCTTTGCAGCTTCGATTTCCCTTTTGGAGGGGGGATGCTCCAATCCTGCCAGTCGTCCGAGATCATTCCCTGTTAGGACGGTGCTTTCGCGGGCAGAGAGCGGGAGCGCTTCGTATCCGATTCCAATCTTATTGACGGGCTGCATAATTGTCATAACGGCTTCACCGCTAGCTCTGACGTAAAAGGCTCGCCCCATTCTGCCCATCAGGTCGATTTTA
>JALVDO010000587.1 GCA_027008975.1 Saprospiraceae bacterium
TGTAATATTTTCGTCTTCATCCGCTTTTATGTCCAGAAAAATAAAGCCCAAATTATTACACGCCAGCGGATAGATACTCGTTTTATGACTGTAAATTGATTGTAAATGCCCTTTCCCAAGTGTTGCATCGTAATACACCCAAATTACTAATACGGTAAGTCTTTCCCGGTTTCAAAGGCTCCGTGAGCGTTCCCTGTACCAGTTCGTGGTAGTCGAAGCTGTATCCGGTATCCTCAGACGGGTGATACAATATCATACCAAGCATATTTTTGCCGCGGTGAGGAGTAGGGTAAAAGCAATTACTCAAAGAATCCGGTCGTACCACAATATCAGGTGTGAACCCTCCAAAGGTATTCCAGTCCTCCACAAACCGGTTGAACCAACTAGGTTCCTTTACGTAATTACAGGGTTTTAGTTTGAAAAAAGATTGCTTGATATGCTCAAACCCCGGGTTTTTAACGAGGTTTTGAGCATCGGCAGGTCGTGTAAATAAGAACGAAAATACAAGAATGACGGTTGCGGCATAGCTTTGCATCAGAATAGTTTTTAATACTCTCATAATGCCAAAAAGGGAGAAAGTAACATTTCTATCCTACGATTATCACCCTGTTCCCCACAGGGTGATAATTTCTTTCTTGTGGTATTTTAAATTCCAATTCTGAAGGCTGTGGGAAACAGCCGCCCGAAAATATGCATAGGGTAGGGGAGCCGCTCCCCTATTTCACAACAGACTTTAATCCCTCAAACAATGGGCTTTCTTTTACAATTTTGAAGCCGTTTTGCATTTCGTTGAATATTTCAAGATTGCGCTCCTGTCGGTATTTTTTCTTGCCGGAAATTATTTTCACCTGCTCGTCCGATATCGCAAATTGGATTAAATCCCTAACGGCTGAGAATCGCGTAAAATCTGTTGAACTGTCCTGTGGTGCGTATATTCCAAGGAGAATCATTTCATTTTGAGCGCATAAAATGGCTTGTGCTGTTTTGGGTGTCAGTAGCTCTAAATATTTCGTTTCATTTAATACACGCTCGGTAATGAGGTCACTGAATAGCGCTATTAATTCCTCGGTACGGACAGGGGAGGAGGATTTTATTTCTTCCCAGTCGGCGGCTGTAATACTGTTTGCGGCAAGGAATTTAACGAAGTCCTGCTCGAGCTCCTGTAACTCGTGATTGCTCAGTCGTTTGTATTTCATAATCTTATTTGCTATTTGGCAGAGGAGAGAATAAACCGGCTATTTAACATAATATAAATTATAGGAAATTTATTGGTATCTAAATCCAACTATTCCTCATCCAATAAATCAGGTCGTCGCTCTTTTGTGCGTTGATACGCTTGTTCCATTCTCCATTCTTCGATCTTAGCAAAATGCCCGGACAATAAAACATCCGGCACTCGCCAGCCATTAATCTCCGCAGGACGTGTATAGACAGGTGGCGCCAATAGATTATCTTGAAAAGAATCTAAGAGCGCTGAAGTCTCGTCGCCTAATACACCGGGAATCAACCGACCAATAGAATCCACCAAAACGGCTGCAGCCAACTCTCCACCCGACAATACGTAATCACCAATGGATATTTCCATGGTTACAAAATGTTCTCTTATGCGTTCATCAATGCCTTTATAATGCCCACAAATCAACAACAAATTATTTTTTAAAGATAATTTATTTGAAATATTTTGTTTTAATTGCATTCCATCGGGTGTCAAATAAATAACTTCGTCGTAATCTCTTTGCTGCTGCAAATCTTTTATCGCGTTCATCAATGGTTCAACCATCATCACCATCCCTGCCCCACCCCCGAATTGGTAGTCATCGACCTGTTTGTATTTACCCAAGCCGTAATCTCGAAGGTTAATCAAGTGAATATCCAACAATCCCTTCTCCTGCGCCCGCTTCATAATCGAGTGTTGAAAAGGACTGTTAAGCAATTCCGGTGCGACGGTGATAATGTCTATTCGCATATTTTTTTGTTAGGCGAAATTATGGGTTGATTTTCAATAACTCAACATCAAAAATCAAGGTCGCATAAGGACCTATCTTTCCTCCTGCTCCTCTAGAGCCATAAGCGAGATTGTAAGGGATGTAAAAGCGATATTTTGCTCCTTCTTTCATTAGTTGTAAGCCTTCGACCCAGCCCTGAATGACCTGGGTGACGCCAAACGTTGCCGGCGTTCCCCTTTCGACAGAACTATCAAATACAGTGCCGTCCAAAAGCTTTCCCGTATAGTGTACCTGTACCTTATCACTTGGCTTAGGAGTGGCACCACTCCCCTCTTTCAACACCTCGTATTGCAATCCGCTCTCCGTTGTGGTGACTTCGGGTCTTTTTGCGTTTTCAGCAAGGAAT
>JALVDO010000588.1 GCA_027008975.1 Saprospiraceae bacterium
AACAATTTTTGCTCCACCGTAATGGGTGCCCAGCCAAAGATTGCCGTTTTTGTCTTTGAGCATCCCTCTGATGGTCTCCATATTCTCCTGAGATGCTTCAAAAATATCGGGATGAAACCGATGAATGGTCGTTTTGTCTTTGCTTAGAAAATTTAACCCGCCGCCACTGGTTCCAATCCATAGGATACCGCTATCATCCTCCATCAGAGCCGAGATTCTATTATGGCTTAGTCCCAGTTTTTTACTGGAATTTTTCGTAAAATGTGCGATGTATTTTTTGCTTACAACATCAAACCGGTAGAGGCCGGATAGTTCGGTGCCTGCCCAAATATCACCCGACTTGTCGGGGTATAAGAGTCTGATTAATTCAACTTTTTTGGCGGTATCCCTTTTTGATGGCAGGGGGAATGCCAGGAAGCTGTCTTTTTCCCGATTGTACAGATAAAGAACATCGGCTACACTCATCCACAATCGCCCGAAACGGTCCTCACAAATTCCTCTTGCTTCTCTATGTAGGGAATCATTGGTAGTAAAGTATTTGACGAAGGTTGAATCATCACTTCTCAACCGGTTCCATCCCTTTTTTGTACCGACCCACAAAACATCCCGCTTATCTTTATACACAGTCTCTAATTGGTTACTGCTCAGGCTGTTTTTATTATTTGGGTCATGAAAGAATGGGGTAATTAATCCCGATTGCGGATGAAGCCTGTTTAGCCCTAAATCCGTCGCCATCCATATTGCCCCGTTTCGTCCGCCGCAGATGCTCCAAATGACCTGATTACTGAGCCCCTTTGAGCTGTTTTTTTTCATTAGCCAGGTTTTGAATTGATAACCGTCATAGCGGTTCAGACCATTGGCTGTACCCAACCAAATAAACCCCAGACTATCCTGAAAAATACTGGTCACAAAACCATTTGACAAACCATCCTCCTCGGCGATTTGGTTGAAGTGGATTTTGTCCGGCGTCTGAGACCGTATAATTAGGGAGCAAGTGACTAATAATACACAGATAAGCGATATGGCAAGGTGGCGTTTCACGATGAATTGGGTAATATAGGTGAATAAGTAATAGGTGAACTTCTCAAAATTATAAATAAATTTTATTAATCAAAATTTATTTTCTTATTTATTTCATTTGTGGGTTGAATTTACAGTAAAAACAATGTTTTTTCACTTGTTTTCAAAATAAATATTCATTTGAAACAATTTTACCCTATGATGAAACAATCCTACCATAAGCCGAATTGGGTTTTATTCACTTTTGTGGTGTAAGGGGCAGTTTGTTTGCCTTCGTATTAAAAACCATAACACCCAATCAACATGCAATACCAGGAATTTCTACCACATCCCGCTCTCCGAAAGTACATATTACTCTATGGCATACTCGAAGACCCTGTCGTAACCTCTACCAAAAAAATCGAAAAAACACCACCTATTATCAACAAGGGACTGATGTTCCACTACCGCCGGGACACCACCCTTTGGGTTGATAATGGTTGCCACAATAAGGAGTTGCCGAGGGGGTTTGTTCTGCCGCAGGGTACGACTCCCAATGTCTGGTATCACTACGGTGGTTTTGGCATATTCGCCATCACCTTTCAGCCTGGGAAATTCTGCCGCTTTTTCCCCGACTCTATGCTCGAATATCTGAATCACGCCCTTACTTTTGAAGACTTCAACGACAAGAGATTGCTGGAACTGTACGAGCAGATCATGACGGCTCCCAGCCATTCGGAAAGAATCCGGCACGCCAATGCTTTTTTTCTAAAAAAACTCAGTAACATCCACGATTCTCAGGATTGTCTTCAATACGCCTTACAGTTGATGCTCAGCAATCCCACCCTGAAGTTGAACGAGTTTGCCCGCGAAACCCTCGGTATGACCGATCGGCACTTTAGGCGCATCTTCGCACGGGAGTTTGGCATTGCGCCCAAGAAACTACAACAACTCATCCGCCTGACCAACGTCATCAATCACCTCAATAGCGGCAACATCATCCGCCTGACTGACCTAGCTTATCAAAACGGCTTCTACGATCAGGCGCATTTCATCAACTGCTTCCGCCACTACACCGGCATGACTCCATCCGCCTTTCTAAAGCAGGATGGATTGATTACGAAGTATATCAATTATCACGAGGAGGTGTGGGATTGGGGCGCAGTGGGGTGATTTTTTTTGGGGATGTCCGTTTTTTACAATCGCAGGGGAACTGCTTAGGTTATCTTTGCTTCGCTATCAAAAGGTGCTTTTATCATTCTGTTGGACGAGGCTACACCTGTCAGCATCTTCGATTTAGCCTTTTTACTTTGTACTTTAGCCTTTAGCCTTTAGCCTTTCCCCTTTT
>JALVDO010000589.1 GCA_027008975.1 Saprospiraceae bacterium
AAATAGCACCAAATTGCAGATTTAAAAACTTTTCGTGGTTTGCTCAGGCATTTAGGATTTTCTCATAAAAACTCCAAGGAGAGGTAACCTTGATTTATTGACGATTGGTGGGCGATGGAAATAGACGAAACTTTGGAGGTAAAAAACCAACACCAATTATTACACATACAGAGTCAAAGTTACCTTACCGGATGGAAGGGAATCTCCACTTAGTAAGAAAGTCGTAATTGATTTGAGGTGAGTAAAGGTTAAAATCTCATCATAATCTGCTATCGCAACGTATCCGCCGCCGCTTTAGCATCAAAATTTTGGGCATCTGCTCCCACTCGAATTATTTCGACAGACTCTATCACGTCTCCTTGACGAATGGCATCGACTACATCTTGTCCTTCAATCACATGACCGAAAACGGCGTGTTTCCCATCGAGCCAGTCCGTAGGAACGTGGGTGATAAAAAACTGACTGCCATTCGTATTCGGTCCGGCATTTGCCATCGATATTACACCGGGGCGATCGTGTATCAGCTCGGGATGAAACTCATCCTTGAAGTTATAACCCGGTCCGCCCATTCCCAAACCTTGGGGACGACCGCCCTGAATCATAAAATCGGGAATAACCCTGTGAAAAGTCAATCCATCGTAATAAGGCTCGCCCGGCGGTTTTGCTGTATTATCAATATTTCCCTCAGCCAGACCAACAAAGTTTCCCACTGTACCCGGCGCTTTATCATAAGCCAATTTCAACAAAATACGCCCTTTATTGGTGTCAATTTTTGCGTATAATCCGTCTTCCATAATCAATATTTTTGCGCAAAGATACGTTTTTAATTAGAATGGAAATGAGAATTGAAAATGCTGATAGACGTAGTCTCGTCAGTATAGAATCTGAATCTGATCCCCGAGCTGACGCACATACGCGTCCGTACCGGATAGGAAGATCGGGGAGCAGTTTTCGATAGGAATTAGAATTAGAATTTGAAAATCCTTTGCGAACCTTCGCGGTATCCTTTGCGGGACTCTGCGGGAAACTCCTGAGAACAGGAATGTGAATAGGAATTGGAATCGAAACCAACTTAAGATCTCAACAGCTCAAAAAACAAGAAACGAAACTTAGAACGAGTATGGAAATTAAAATCAAAAAACCGTATCTTTGGCACAAAATAGATAATACGATGAAGATATACCACAATCCAAGATGCTCTAAAAGCCGGCAGACACTCGCTATCCTTCAGGAAAATGGGGTAGAGCCTGAAATCATCCTTTACCTAACTGATACGCCAAGCAGGGAAGAACTCCAATCTCTATTGAAAAAGCTGGATATGAAAGCCGAGCAAATTATCCGAAAGGGAGAAGCTATTTACAAGGAAAAATACAAAGGAAAAAACCTCACTGAAGAAGAATGGATCGATGCTATGGTAGAGCATCCCAAATTAATCGAACGCCCCATCGTGGTTAATGGTGATGCTGCTGTACTCGGCAGACCACCTGAAAATGTAAAGATATTAATGTAACTCTTTTTCAAATCATCAACAAAATAAATATGAATGCACAACTGAAAGTTATTTTGGCCTTACTCTTCATGGCGTTTTTTTCCACCGCGTGTTCCAGCCCCACTCCACAAAAAAATGAGGAGGAATCTGCTGCGATAAAGGCATCTCATAACAAAGAAGCTTGTAAAAAATTACTGCAAAAACACCTGGATGCGGTCTCCAATAAGGATTTGGAAACACTTAAATCAACGCTAACCCCTACCGGAGACTTTTACTTTGTAATGCCACAATCAGAAATTACAAGTAAAGTAGAAGATTTTGTAAAAGTACACGAACAATGGTTTCAGGATACAACCTGGACTTTTGACACCAAAATCCTAATGATGGATGTAGGAGATAAGGTAGCCTATGCCGTCGTTGAAATTGTCTATCGCGAGCCCGAAAGAAATGGCAAGCCCTACTTTAATAGAATGGCAGTCAGCTATGGATTACGCAAAATTGACGGAAATTGGTACGTATCCAAAGATCATGCTTGCTCCCTCGAAAAGACAAAGGCCGGGGAGTAAAAAAATACCCTCTAAAAGAGCAAAAAAAATAATTGCGCCGAGGATTGCATAAAATAAAAAAAACAATTACCTTTGCACCCGCAAAAAAATATGGCTTCGTGGCTCAACTGGATAGAGCACCTGACTACGGATCAGGAGGTTGCAGGTTCGAACCCTGCCGAGGTCACTACAAAATTTCAGGGGAGATACCCCGAATAATAGAGTTCTAAACGAATATATTATGTCAAGAGTTTGTCAATTAACAGGTAAGCGTCCAATCACGGGAAACAATGTTTCGCACTCTAATCGGAAGACAAAGCGTCGCTTTTTGCCAAATTTGCACAAAAAACGCTTCTTCATCCCCGAAACGGATCAGTGGGTTACATTAAAAGTGTCTTCCAATGCATTGCGTACGATTAACAAATTGGGAATATACGCTTATTTGAAGAAGCTGGAAAGCAAAGGTGTAGATACCGGTGTAAAATTGAAGTAATTTTATAAACCATTATTAAGTAGAATACAATGGCTAAGAAAAATAAAGGTAATCGAATACAGGTGATTTTGGAATGCACAGAGCACAAAGCAAGTGGCAAGCCGGGAACTTCTCGTTACGTTACCCAAAAAAATCGTAAAAATACTCCCGACAGACTGGAGTTGAAAAAGTACAATCCAATCCTTAAAAAGATGACTATCCATAAAGAAATCAAATAATAATTGCTTATTTGCTTACAAGCATTTATATTTGGCGTAATTCTTTTTTGGGTATAGCAGAAAAATAATAAAAAATGGCAAAGAAAGTTTCGAAAAACTCCAGAGTAGGTAAAGGCCAAAGAACTGGAGGCACAGGACGTGATTACGTTAAGGTAGTCAAAAGTATCAAAGACCCTGAAACAGGTAAGTACACTTATCAGGAAGTAATGGTTCACAAAGACAACGTTAAAGAATTTTTGGCGAAGAAGTAATGCTTCTGCCTGTTCTTTAGCTCAAAAAGGCTTTTCTTATTCAATAGGGAAAGCCTTTTTGTCGTTTGTTGTGTTTTTTGTAAACATTCTCAATTGATGCGGGTTCTCTTTTTTGTACCTAACTTCTTGGTCCATCACAATGAAATAATTAGATATGAGCTTTTTTGGTAAATTTTTCAACAAAAAGAAAAAAGAAGATCTAGACAAAGGTCTGGAAAAAACAAAAACTTCATTCCTTAATAAACTATCCAAAGCTGTCGCCGGCAAAGCAACAGTCGATGAAGAAGTCCTTGACGAACTGGAGAATATCCTCATCACATCCGACGTAGGTCTTGATACAACCGTGAAGATAATCGAAAGAATAGAAGGTCGCGTCGCAAAAGATAAATATCTGAATATTTCGGAGTTGAACTCAATTCTGAAAGACGAAATTGTTCAGTTGCTTGGAGAAAACAACATTCAAGACCTAGAGGACTATATCCTACCCAACCCCGACGTCAAACCCAATATTATCCTCGTCGTCGGAGTCAATGGCGTAGGCAAAACGACCACCATCGGGAAGTTGGCACACCAATACAAGAGTCAAGGTAAAAAAGTGGTGCTCGGCGCAGCCGATACCTTTCGGGCAGCAGCTGTTGACCAGCTAAAGATATGGGCAGAGCGCGTTGGTTGTGATTTTTATTCCAAAGGCATGAATACCGACCCCGCCGCAGTCGCTTATGAGACCACTCAATACGCCATTCAAAACAACTGCGATGTAGCCATCATTGATACCGCAGGGAGGCTCCATACCAAGGTCAATTTGATGAAGGAGTTATCCAAAATTAAACGCTCCGTAGATAAAGCAATGCCGGGTGCACCACACGATGTCATGTTGGTACTGGATGCCACTACCGGACAAAACGCCATCGAACAAGCGACGCACTTCACCAACGCCACCCAAGTCTCCTCCTTGGCATTGACCAAACTGGACGGAACGGCAAAGGGAGGTGTAGTAATCGGAATCTCGGATCAATTCAAGATTCCGATTAAATACATCGGCGTAGGAGAAGGAATCGACCACCTGCAAGTCTTCAACAAAAAAGCTTTTGTGGAGTCGCTGTTTGAGGGAGAAGTGGTCGGAAACTAATCACCCCTTAAATTGTCTAACAGCTTCCGTCAGGCGGGGAACAACTTCAAAAAGATCCCCGACAACACCGTAATCTGCTGCCTTAAAAAATGGCGCTTCCGGGTCTTTGTTGATAACAACAATTACCTTTGAGTTATTGACGCCCGCCAAATGCTGTATCGCACCTGATATTCCTATTGCGATATACAAATTGGGGTGAATGGCAATACCCGTTTGTCCCACATGCTCGTGATGAGGACGCCAATCAGAATCAGCCACAGGTCTTGAGCAGGCAGTCGCCGCACCGAGCGCCGAAGCCAAATCCTCAATAATCCCCCAGTTTTCAGGCCCCTTCATTCCCCGTCCGGCAGAAACGACAATATCTGCTTCGGGCAATGGAATACTTCCTTCAACAGTATGTACAGCTTTGACCTCAATACGCCCTTGGGGCACATCAACAGACATTTCCTCTACACTGGCACTACCGCCCATATCTTCCGGTGCAATAGAATTCCCCATAACGGAGATTAACTTCATATCAGAAGTAATCTCGTAAGTTGCAATCGCTTTACCGGAGAAGACAGTCTTCTTCACCTTCATACTATCTCCCTCCACAACGGGCAGGGCTATAGCTCCCGGGATTGACCCCGCATTATATTTTGCTGCCAACCGACCGAGTAACGCTTTCCCACGAGACGAATTAGTCATAACGATGACTTTCGCACCTATCTGATCGGCAACCTGACTGATAATGGAACTATAAGGCTGATTATCAAAAGTCTCATAACCGGATACATGGATGACTTTTTCCGCACCGTATTTACCCAACTCCTCCGGAGCATCGACTTTTCCAATACACATGGCTGTACAGCCTGTACCTAAAGCCTGAGCCGTCTTGTAGCCATAAGTGACTGTTTCAAACGCAGACTTGGCAAAACCTCCTTTATGACTTTCTATATATACTAAAACCATTTTTTCTTTTTTATTAGTTTACAAATGCATGGACATCCACCTTAAATCACCTTTGCTTCCTCGTGTAATAAACGTACCAGCTCGGACATATTCTCCGGATCTACCAAATGGACAGACCCCTTAGCCGGTGGGAGTTCGTATTGCACAACATGAACCGGATCCTCGAATGGAACAGGAGGTACGACTGTAATCGGCTTTCGCTTTGACATCATAATACCCCTCATATTCGGAATGCGCTGCTCTGCCATCCCCTTGGCTGCACTAATGACAAATGGCGTTTCGACGGTGACCTCTTCTTCCCCTCCGTCAATATCGCGTTTAATAGTAGCTGTATTTCCTTCTACTTCCATGTGAGACCCAAAAGAGACAAAGGGCAAACCCAAATATTCACCGACCATAGCACCTATTTCAGAACCATTATAATCAATCGTTTCTTTACCGAGTAAAATCATATCGTATCCTTTGCCTTCGGCATAGGCAGCAATTTGTTTTGCGACATTCAGGGATGAATTGGGCTCTAAATCGACTCGAACCGCATCATCTGCACCTATTGCCAATCCCTTCCTAATAATAACATCGTTCGCAGCCGGTCCTACATTAATCAAGGTAACGGTACCACCAAACTGCTCCTTTAATTCTATCGCCCGCACCAAAGCATACCACTCATCGTATGGATTCATTATGAATTGTACGCCACTGGTATCAAAAGCTCTCCCATCAGGAGTGAAAGCTATTTTGGACGTCGTATCGGGTGTCTTGCTGACACAAACAAGTAGCTTCATATATGGATATTTTAATTCATTCAAAAAAATGTAGGCAAGTGAATAATTCACCCCCTAAGTACGTGCAAATATAAGCAATCGCACTATTAAAAGAAAGATTTTTAGCGAAAATTCGCTAAAAATGTCTCCTAATTTTCTTACCTTCACGCAAAAAAAATGGATCGCCTACAACAATTAGAATTGCTTCTAAAGGAAAAGCCGAATAATGCCTTTTTGCTATTTGCAACAGGAAAAGAATATGAGGGGCTTAATGACTTAGACAATGCACTGAAATACTATCTTAAACTCATAGACGTCTCGCCCGATTACGTAGGTGTTTACTATCACCTCGGAAAACTCTATGAGATATTAGAAGAACCTCAAAAAGCACTAAAAACGTACGAAGACGGGATAAAAATGGCAGAAAAGCAGGGTGACGCCCATGCCAAAAGTGAATTGCTGGGAGCTAAATCTAATTTATAAGAGCTTGCTCGGTTTTATCCAAACAAGCTCTTACATGAAGTTAGTTACTTCTTCTTTCCTTTTGTTTGGGCAGCCAGTTTCAATGCATTATAGGCATTCACCCGTCCCCCTGAAACACAGAGTTTGTTAAAAGGCAGTTTCTTTTCACCTTTACTACCCGGCACAATAAAAGATCCGGATTCCGGCGTTACCGATTTCATTAATATCTCCTTTACCTGCTTTGCCGTCAGTTTAGGATACTGAGAACGAATCAATGCCGCAACACCGGCAACAGCGGGAGCGGCCATACTCGTACCCTGAAATGAAGCGTATTTATCATCCGGAATGGTAGAGTAAATATCAACTCCCGGAGCAAATACATCAACGTAGGTGGCGCTGTAATTAGAAAAAGTTGCCGGAGCATCTTCCCCTAACGAAGGAGCCAAAGCTCCTACTTCAATCCATGTCGGGCAGTATCGTGGCTTAAACAAGCCCTTCCTCAGATAACGATCATTTGGAAAATTATTATCCATAAAGTTTTCTTTCCCATCATTGCCGGCAGCATGAACAAGAAGAACGTCGTGCTTAGCGGCATACTTGACCGCATCATCTACGACCTTTTTATAAGGAGAAGCCCCTTTCCCAAAACTCATGTTGATAACAGATGCTCCGTTATCCACAGCATAACGAATGGCGTTAGCTACGTCCTTATCTCGCTCATCGCCATTCGGGACAGTACGGACAGACATGATCTTTATATTATTGGCGACACCATCCATTCCGATGCTATTTCCACGAGAGGCTCCGATAATTCCACTAACGTGTGTTCCGTGTGAGGCATCCGGCCCCTCTACGTTATTATTGCCGTAGTTGCGCTCCCTTTTGTTATTGATGTCATCTCCGACGATATCTCGAGCATCAAAGTCAACATTGTAATTATATTTGACCTGGCTGACGTAGTAATCTGCTGCCCCTTTGATTTCATTGTATAACTCACCAAAGGACATTCCCTCTCCCATATACTGGGTAATCATTCCCATGATATGCTGCATAGCTTCCTCTTTTGGCTCAAACTTAGCCAAGTCGTCCTTGGTAATATCTTCCGGTTTTTTACCAATAGCTTTGGCGATGGCATCAAAGGCTTGAAAGGTCTGCTCATACAGTTCGGCATTAGGACCCATTTTTTCGATTTTCTCTTCAATAACCTTTTTGTATTCCATGTACTTGTCGTATTCGGCTCTTTTCTTTTTCGACAATTTATCACGTTGTTTGCCTTCGTATTTTTTCTTATACATATTGTAAAGGCGAACTACTTCCAAATTCTCATAGTTGACGTTTCTTCCGTCCTTCCCGCCGATAAAGTTCCATCCGTGTATATCATCCACATAACCGTTATGGTCATCATCAACGCCGTTTCCGGCAATTTCACCCGGATTAGTCCAAATGACATCTTTCAAATCTTCATGTTCGATGTCAACACCCGAATCAATAACGGCAACAATAACAGTCTTGCCTTTTTTCCCTTTTACCAGCTCTTTGTAAGCCTTGTTGGTACTCATTCCCGGATAACCATCCTCTTTTGCATCAAGGTGGAACCAGTTCTTAGGCGTTCCTTCTTGCGCATGAAGTGTAAATGCAGCCAGAGACAGCGCCAAAATAAATAATCTCAATCTCATATTAATTTAAATTTTATATAATCAAAATACAACTACTAGAAAAATCCCTCTCCAACCTCGAAAAGGTCAGTCCAAGACATGAAACAATCTAAAGTAAGTTTCAGTAGTCATTAAAAGACAGTGCAGAACCATATTCTTTATGGTAAAACACCGCCGGAATAGAAAACTCAAAATAGGTGAAAAATATTTTTCGGTATGCCTAAAATAGGACTAAATCCCTCTTTTTATCTATAAAAGGACAACGGTATTAGACTCTCACTCGCAAAGGTAAATTTTTCGGATGAATGGATAAAATATTTTGCCGAAAAACTACTTTGTATCTACTTTTTTTTAAAAAAAACACACATTATATTTTTCTTTTATAGGAAAATGGATAGCTTTGTCATTGAATATAACGCAGCAGCCTTTTGTCCCTCTACTTTTTCTCTGCAAGAGAAGTATCGGCAGCAAATTTACATAGAGTGCTTTTTTCGTTTTAAGTCCACTCTAATATTTTACCTCAGTTTTACATTACATTTTTTCTTTAAAGCTATGAAGGAACTGTTCCCTTCAGGTATTTTACCCAACACCTTACCTTACTTTTAGAATTTTGTCCCCAACACACGCAATCCAATCGTGTGTTTTCGCCCTTCCGTTTTCTATATTCGGAAGGGTTTTTTATCGCCCTTCATGATTTCATAACCTCCAAAACCTCCAACAACTTATACATTTCAGATTTGGCAACGGTGCAATCCTCAATGTTGAAGGCACCGAGCCTTTTAGCATTTTCACAAGCATCCCGCTGTAGTGCTTTCAGCTTCAAATATATATCGTCATTGTATTTTTTGAAGTATTTTTCTGTTTTCTCATAGTCAACCAAATGCAATTGTTTTAGTTGTTTTTCAACGGGCTCACACGTTGAGAAGTATTTACCCGTAGCACTAAAGTGCAATAAAAACCAAAACTCCAAACAGGGCGTATTCACGATGACTTCGACATTTTTATACCGTTTTAATTTGGACAAATACTCCCTAAACAATTGAAGAGAGGATTTTTGCCCC
>JALVDO010000590.1 GCA_027008975.1 Saprospiraceae bacterium
ATCCGTTTGGCGAGATTAACGATAACGATACGGAGGACTGGTATTACCTTGGCGCTCATCAAAGCAACCCTCCTACTACCAACAGGGATTTGTATAGCGAGGCGACGGATAATCTTTTTGAGCCACTGGAGGCACATAAAGGGAATGTGGCAAGAGCGATGTTTTACTTCTATACGATGTATCGCAATCAGGCGGACAGTGCTGATCCGAACTTTTTTGAATCCCAGCGAGAGACCCTTTGTGAATGGCATTTGTTAGACCCCGTCGATGCCGACGAATGGAATCGGACGTTTATGATAGCGCAATACCAGGACGGGCGTCCTAATCCCTTTGTATTGGACTGTACCCTCGCTGCACGTACTTATTGCCCCGATCAGGAATGTGTGATTATTGCGACCGAAGACCCCAGTCAGGATGCTTATCGCCTGTTTGAGAGTTACCCGAACCCTTTTCATGGTACCACGACTATTCATTACGAACTAAAACAGGCATATCAGGTGAGCATTATGCTGACAGATGCTTTGGGTCGGAATGTAAAAACGGTAGTTGATACACGACAATCCGAAGGTGAGTACAAGCTCGAAGTAAATGATTTGCAACCCGGCGTTTGGTTTTATCACATTATTTTGGAAAACGAAAAGGGGGTTCAACAATTGACCGGAAAAATGTTGGCGTACTAAATATTATGGCAGACCTAGGCAAACTATCGGATACTATCGTCGCACTCGCTACACCGCCCGGTGTCGGCGCTATCGGTGTTATTCGCCTTTCGGGCACTGCTGCCATCGACATGGCCAATGAATTGTTTCACGGGAAGGATTTAAACAAACAAAAAAGTCATACCATTCATCTTGGAACACTGCGTGACGAAGGCGTTATTCTTGATGAAGCCCTAGTCTCTGTTTTCAAGGCACCGCATTCTTATACAGGAGAAAACGTCGTGGAAATTTCCTGCCACGGCTCTGATTTTATCATCCGAAGAGTCATGGAAGTCCTTGTCAAAAAAGGAGCAAGACCGGCAGACAGAGGTGAATTCACCATGCGAGCCTTCCTCAACGGCAAGATGGATTTATCGCAGGCAGAGGCCGTAGCCGATTTGATAGCTTCCAATAGCGAGTCGTCGCACGAGTTGGCGATGCAGCAGATGCGGGGAGGATTTTCGGAAGAAATAAAAAAACTGCGCCAACAACTAATCGATTTTGCTTCCCTGATAGAATTGGAATTGGATTTTGGAGAGGAGGACGTGGAGTTTGCCAACCGTGGAGAATTGCGTGCGTTGGTCGAAAAAATCCAGGGAATTATCAAATCATTGATTGACTCTTTCCATTTGGGAAATGTGATGAAAAATGGAGTCAGTACCGTCATAGTCGGTCGCCCGAATGCAGGAAAATCAACCTTGCTAAATGCCCTGCTGAAGGAAGACCGCGCCATCGTCAGCGACATAGAAGGGACGACACGGGATACCATTGAGGAGGTACTCAACATCAGGGGGATTAATTTCCGGCTTATTGATACCGCAGGCATCCGCGAAGCCAATGATGCAATCGAAGCGATTGGCGTAGAAAAAACATTTGAAAAAATACGGCAATCCGCTTTGGTGGTTTACGTCTTCGATGCACTCAAAACCCCTCCGGAAGAAGTGAAAAAAGACATTGAGCAGTTGGTGCATCCCAATATTTCCCTATTGGTCGTCGCCAACAAAATGGACATCAACCCCTATGCCAAAGCCGTAGATTACACAGGAGCGCATCTTAGCGCAGAGCAGTTTGTTCCGCTTTCTGCCAAGAACAAAATGAATCTGGCGCTATTGGAGGAAAAGCTCTACCAAAGTGTCCTTGCGGGCGATGTTTCCCCCGAATCAACAATCCTGTCCAACACCCGCCACTATGCTGCCCTCAATCAGACCCGTGAAAGCCTTCGGGCGGTATTGGAGGGGCTATCCAACGACACGCCCTCCGACTTGATTGCGATGGATATTCGCCGGGGGCTACACTACCTTGGTGAGATTACCGGGGAGATTTCAACTGACGACCTTTTGGATAATATTTTTGGGAATTTTTGTATCGGAAAGTGATTTTGTGGAGTTGGGACGAGAATGCTAAGACTGCTGATATGATGTACGATTTAGCCGAGGGGTTCTGAATACACAGGCAATTTTATAATTATGAAGGATTATTTCTTGATGCAAATGTTCGGAATTAGAAGTTTATTTTGGGCTGCCTGCCTTCTTAGTTTACCAACTTGTTGTGACAATAGTTTTCCGTCACAGGATAATCACAAGATGTTAGCTACTAATAATGCCTATCAGTCATTTACGGAAAACTACGAATTGATAGCT
>JALVDO010000591.1 GCA_027008975.1 Saprospiraceae bacterium
TTCTAAAATCGTTAATCGTTAATCGATGTTCGGCGTTCAATATCTTCTTGCTCATTATCATTTTGCCATTCCTCATTTTTCGATTTAAGCCATGAGATGGCAAGTAGTTACTAAAAAATAACAAACTCCTTCGGATCCATGGGCTTACCATTGTGCCACAACTCAAAGTGCAGGTGTGGGCCACTGGTCAATTTCCCCGTATTTCCGACAATGGCGATAGCTTCTCCGGCTTTCACAAAATCACCTACTTTCTTCAATAAAGCAGAGTTGTGTTTATAGAAAGTTATGGTATTATTGCTATGCTGTATGCCAATAGTATTACCGGTCTCCAACGTCCAGTCAGACAGAAAAACATACCCATCGGCAGCAGCTTTTACCGGCGTATCTTTAGCTGTAAGAATATCTATTCCAAAGTGATCTTCCTCTGGTTTGTAATCCGCGCTAATCGTGCCATTACTGACCGGGGTAACAAAATACAATTGCTCCAACGGGACATCCCTGCTGACAAAATTAGCCTTTTTAGATGTTTTGGCTTTCTCACCAACGTCTTCCAGTTTTAATTCTTCATGTAGTTGCATCTGTCGCTCGGTCGGAGCAACTTCTTTGATGGAGTCAACCGTTTTTTGTGCTGCATTTTTTTGTACATCCTCCGCTGTTTCTACCTCGCCATAAATTATTTTGCGCAAATTCTCGATGTATAATGCCTGTGCCTCGACTTCTTTTTCCAAGTCTCCCAGTTTATTTTCGGCAGCTTCAATCTTAGCAACTTCTTCAATAGAATTGCTGTAGCCGGGGATAAATTTACGCAATGGCGTAAAAACAATAGCCATGATAACCAAAATAGAAACCACCACTAGTACAGAACTAATCAGTAAATAGATATTTAGCAAGCTCAACTTATGGGAAGACACCTCTTCAAAGGTCTCATTGTTCATTACCACCAACCGGTAAGTGTTTTTGAGTTGTGCCCTAAATTGCTGCCATCGAGTAGCTGTTTTATCACTCATTTATTTTTTATTCTATTTTTGTAGTTAATTACAAAACGCTGTACGAAGAAAGTTGTTTTAAATCGATATTACAAATCCGCACCTAAGTTTACCTCCTGAGGCAGAAAGGAGACCTCATGACAAATTGTTATCTGCTGGCATTAATTTCATTCCAACCTTCCCAACATTTCAATGGCATTTATATCAAATTTTGAAAAAGCAAACCATTTTTTCCCTAAATCCTTTAAACTTGCTCCAAAATGATAGATTTCCTTGTTATCTATTATCAAAAATCTGTCGTGTGCTTGATTAAACTTCTTGATTTCTATTGGCTTGTATTGAGCATTGTATTTGTTTAAATCTAGTTTCAACCGTTTGGTAATATTTTTCGTGTAAATTTTTACGTTTACGTTTTTATTTTTACTAAATAATGTCAACACAGTTTCATCTACATAATTATCAATTAAAACAATTGATTTTTCAGCTCCTTTAATTAATTTCGCTACAAATTTATATGCGTCAAAAATTTGTCCTTCATAAAAAATTCCTTGTTTAGGTTTTAGATTACTATTTTCGAGCGCCTTAAATATTTTATCTATCTTTTCATCAGTTGCAATTTGTTTAATTTCCACATTTTCAAGTCTTTGAAATATCGCAGCATTATTAGAAATGAATTTTTTCATCTCTACGAATGCTTTTATTATTCGAATACTTACTTTAATAGCTATTCCACTCCTTAAAACAGCGGATAACATAGCAACTCCTTGTTCAGTAAAAACATAAGGATTTACAGACGAATGTTTCAACTTTATAAACCGGTCACAATTTGTGACCAGTTCAGTTTTCTCATTATCAGATAATTGAAATCTAAAATCATCAGGAAATCGCTCTATATTTCTTTTTACAGCTTGATTAAGTACTTTTGTTCCTACACCGTAAAGTTTAGCCAAATCACTATCAATCATTACTTGTAATCCACGAAAAGAAAATATCAAGTTTTTAATATTTTCAACAGTTGTTATTTTGTTTTCATCATTCATTTCTGTTCTCATTAAGCGATATATAAAAAAATATTCGACTGCAAAGATACGGTTTTAAGAGTAAAATCTATAATAATTTATTTTTGCATACTTGCTTTTTGTATGGATTTTTTCGTTGCGAACTTGCAGGCAATATACCCACATTCACCCATTCTTTTACTAAATAACAAACAAATATATGCACTATATTCTTATTTTTGCACTTTACTTTAGGAAGAAAGCCCAAACTTTAGTGATAAAGTTCCGTTAAGTCATAATAATTCACCATTAAAAGGGTTATATTTTGTGACAAAAAATATGCTATTCAA
>JALVDO010000592.1 GCA_027008975.1 Saprospiraceae bacterium
CCCCTGTGTATTAACGGAGTAGTCGATGGCATAACTACCCGGTTTGATTGTGTAAGTTTGTTCAAAAAAGCCACCGTTCGTCGTCTTTGCTTTGAATGAAATACTCTTATCACCTATTTTCTCTGCCGTGAAATATAGACTTTCGGTTTGCACACCTCCTGTAGGAAGGGATGCAATTGGTAGAAAGTAACTGAATTTATTACCTTCGTCGTTTAACAATTTAAGAGGCGTTTTTACCTCATCGCCATTTTCGTCATAGACGGCTTTGAAGTATTTTTTTAGCCATACTTCTTTGATGCGTCCCCCTTTATTTGTAAAGGTGATTTGGAGTACATCATTTTCTATAATGGAAGTTTCTTCTTCCCCTGTAACAGCAGGGGCAAATGGTCCGGCAATTTGGCTGTATTTTGCTTGTGCTAGCGAGTCCGGAGCACCATTATTTGCAGTGGCCGGATTTTCCGTGCTGACATTATCGGTGTCTGTCGTTACCGTATTTTGTTGAGCACGTGCAATGCTATCGTTATGCTGCACTAAAGCGATGGAGTCCTGCATTCTTTTTTGTGCCTCAATCTGCTCGGCTGATGGTGCATTGTATTTTGTCCAGAGCATGACGACCCCGAATATTAAGACTAGACCTATAAAGGTATTCTTATCCATTTTAACATTTTTGTGAAGTAAATTTCGCCATTGTGAGCGAATTTTTTACAAAGATGGGGCGAAAGTACGATATTGTACTGTAAATGAAACAAACAATGGACGGTTTTATCGTTTAATTAGACGAAAAGTGGCAAATACACCATCAAAACATAGGAGGAATGGGTTTATTCTGAAGTATATTTTCAATGTGTTCCACAATTTCAGGAGTGATTTTTTCGACCACTACAAGTGCTTTTATATTTTCCTTAAGGTGTGCTAATTTAGAGGCGCCGAGTATGACTGTTGAGACGTTTGGATTTTTCAGGCACCATGCCAATGCTAGTTTGGGGAGGCTTGTATTCATTTCCAAGGCGAGGTGGTTTAATTTTCTGACCTTAATGATGCGCTCTTCGCTGTAGGTGGCTTCCTTTAGCCATTCGAGTCCCTCCATCCCCAGTCGTGTTCCCTTCGGAAATTTATCTAAGTATTTAGGAGTCAGAATTCCCGAAGCAAGTGGCGACCAAATGGTGGTACCCAACCCAATGTTTTTGAAAATCTGGCTGTACTCGACTTCCATTTTATCTCTGTGAAACATATTGTATTGTGGCTGTTCCATCGTTGGTCCGATTAGTCGATATTCACGGGCATACATATGCGCCTCCATGATCTCCTGAGCTGACCATTCGGATGTTCCCCAGTAAAGGATTTTTCCTTGTTGGATTAGGTGGTTCATTGCCCAGACTGTTTCCAGAATGGGTGTATTTTTATCGGGTCGATGGCAAAAGTACAAGTCCAAATAATCAACCTGCAATCGCTTGAGTGCATCGTCGCAGGCTTCAAAAATATGTTTCCGACTTAGTCCGGTTTGGTTGGGAGCCTTCCTACCATCCCCGAAAAAGACCTTACTGGAGACGATATAAGAAGAGCGGTCCCATTTTAGTTTTTTTAGGATTTTGCCCATGACGATTTCCGATTGTCCACGCGCGTATATCTCTGCATTATCAAAGAAGTTAATGCCATTTTCATAGGCGTAAACCATTAATTTCTCTGCTGTGCTATCCTTGATTTGCTTTCCAAAAGTCAGCCATGAACCCAATGAGAAAGCACTAAGCTGCAATCCTGAATTACCTAACCGTCTGTATTCCATATTTTAATTATTTGAAAAAGTAAAACTCGTTCTGATACCCAGCGAATAGAGATTCCTAAAGAAATCATTTACTTGCTTAGTGGGCTTTAGCCACATTCTGAACATAGGTTGCAGGTGGAACGAAAGCCCGTTTTTGAATGTATGCCTCCATCCCACGCTAGACTGAAAAGCGGTGTTGAAGCGGTTGTAACCTACTGTCCCGACCTCATTGGTCACATTTCCAATATGTTTCTTGGAGGAATAATACAACTCATTCTCAAAGTTAGTCAGATTGTAGCTGAGTGCAAAGCCCAGCCCGAAACTGAATTCATTATAGTCGTTAATTTTGTGTGAGAAATTGACTTCCACGGGCAAGGTCAAATTGATGTTTTTATGGTCGGTTCGTACTTTAAATGCATTGGGGAATTCGGCCGGTGCATTTTCAAGTGTGTCAAAAGAAGTCCGGAAGCCCGTATTCAGGTACCCCAACCCCACATAAAGTCCTACTTTTTCTCCCTTTGCTTGCCAATAAACGCTGATTTCATAGGATGGACGACTGATTTCGTTCCTCT
>JALVDO010000593.1 GCA_027008975.1 Saprospiraceae bacterium
GATACGATTCCAAGCCTAATTCGTGCATCAACCGCCTCCTGTATCATGGCTTTAACGCCGGCCCTTATTTTGAGATTTGGCAGGTAGCGATTGATGTAAATGGATTTTTTCAGTGGAGCAAAATCGCAGGCGTATCGCTCTATTTCTTTGGCGGAATACCCTAAGTTATCAAGTGTATATACAAGGCGATTGACATTGCCGGGAATGGTATTAATCCACACTTTGTACTCCTCCCAACCCCAGACAATATCGAGCCCCAATTCACGCATAGCATCATTGGACGCAGGCAGATGACCGTATCGCTCTGTATCAGCGATAGTTCCGTCAACATCAAATATGATAGCCTTAATTAGATTTGCCATTGTTGGTATGTTTGCTTGTTATAAGGCTACTACCGTGCCAAAAACAACACATCGATCCAGGCAAAAGGCTCTTAGGACATGAGCGTCAAGCAGTTAAAACAAAAGGAAACTAAAAAAGAAATGAAAAAATATTCAAAAAAAGGACAAACATGTATCAAAAAGCTTTTATTATATTTAAGTTTAATTCGCAAAACATTGATTAAAAATAAAGTAAACGGCACATAAAAGTATCAAAATAAATAAAATAATTGCAAAAAAAACATCTATTTAAATCAAAATGATACTATTATGTACCAAAATATTTTAGACACTTTTAAACTTTCTCGAGTATCTCACTAACATCATCAACAACAAAATCCGGAGCCGCTGCCTCCAACTGCTCACGAGAACGATAACCGTAGGTAACAGCACAGGTGGCGATTCTGGCTTGCTTCCCGGCGTGAATATCGTGGGTAGAGTCCCCGACCATTATAGCATTTTCCGGGCGGACATCGAGCATATCAAGAATGCGAATAACACCTTCGGGACTAGGTTTGCGTTTATACAACTTGGGATTAGCCCCTTGTATCACATCAAAGTGATGACTTAAGCCCAACCGCTGGATAATAGCCACCGTAAAAGGGTGAATTTTATTGCTATATACGGCTTTCTTTCTATGTTTTAACAGCTCCAATAATTCGGGGACACCGGGATAGCAGGTTGTTTTGTTGGCGAAGTTCTCACTATAATACTCGTCGAAGAGTTGACGAAGTGATGCCATCTCCTCCGGGCGGTAATTTCCGAGAGACAACTCTAGCAATCGTCCGATTCCACCCCCAACCATCGCCGGTAATTGGTCATAGGTAATGAGAGGCCTGCCCATCGCTTTTAGTCCATAATTAACAGCATCGGCAAGGTCGTATTGTGAATTAACGAGCGTACCGTCAAGGTCGAAGATAATTAAGTCGAAGTGTTTATTTTTTGTCATTTTTTATTCTTGTAAATACTTTTGTCAATGCCGTGTTTATTCATTAGCCTATAAAAAGTACGGCGGGGCACTTTGGCATACATGGCTGCCTTAGTAATGCTGCCATTTGCCTGTGCAAGGTAGTGCCGGATAGCTTTTTGCTCGAAGTCGCCAACGACTTTTTCTTTTTCCAGCATCAATCCTTTTTTGTAGTTCACCTGAAGAGGTGACTTCGCTGGTTGCACGATGACGGGTAAATGTACCGGCTCAATCATATCACCTTCACAGAGTATAACGGCACGTTCAATGATACTCTGCAACTCCCGGAGGTTGCCGGGATAATCGTATTGAACAAGCGCCGCTATTGCTGCAGCGGAAAGGTTGTTAACCCTCTTGTTCAATTTATTTACAGCCAACGCAAGAAAATGGTAAATGAGTACGGGTATATCTTCTCTTCTGTTTCGCAGCGGTGGCAATTCAATGACAAAGGAGTTGAGCCTATAAAATAAGTCATTCCGGAATTTTTCCTTGCGAATCAGCTTTTCAAGATCACGGTTAGTGGCGGCAATAATCCTCGTTTTGACAATTTTTGTCTCGGTCGAACCGACAGGGCGAATCTCGCCAAACTGCAAAAAACGCAGCAACTTCACCTGCATATCAAGGGAGATATCTCCGATTTCATCCAGAAAGATAGTACCGCCATCACCCTTTTCCAACAACCCGGGCTTGTCTTTAACGGCTCCGGTAAAAGCTCCTTTTTTATAACCAAACAACTCACTCTCCAAGAGGTGAGGAGGAAATGCAGTACAATTTATTTTGACAAAGGCTTCATTTTTGAGATGACTCATTTGCTGGATGGCAGCAGCAATCATTTCCTTTCCCGTTCCGGTTTCGCCGGTTATCAGTACCGTTGCGGGTGTAGCTGCCACCTGCTGCATCATTTGTCTGACCTCCTGCATAACAGGATTAGTCCCAAAAATCAATTCCTCTCTAGACTCCGTCTTAATGGAAGCCTTTAGTGC
>JALVDO010000594.1 GCA_027008975.1 Saprospiraceae bacterium
CAAGTGGCGATACATCCTCTTTGACCTCGACAGTGCCTTGGGGCGAAATGGTTGGACAAATGCAAAAGTTGATGTCTTTGGTGATAAAATGGTCACCTACCAGGATACGAACAGGCATATTAATATTTTCAAATCTCTTTTGCAAAATGAAGGTTTTAAGTTTTACTTTCTAAACCGCTATGCCGATTTGCTCAACACCACTTTTAGGGAAGAGCACCTCCGGGATGAAATAATTTACAGCCGTGATCTTATCGCCGATGAGATGGTACAGCATTTTATGCTTTATACCTGGCCCGGGTTTGATATTTGGTGGAATGATCGAATGAACGGTCTTTTCGAGTTTGCAGAAGAGCGCCCGACCTACGCACGGCAATATCTACAAGAGTACTTTCAACTACCCGGACAAGTTCGGCTAAAGCTGAAAACTTATCCTGAGGATGCCGGTGTCATTCAGATTAATACCATTCAGCCTGATTTGCCGTGGGATGGGATTTACTTTAATGGCGTGCCCGTCAATCTGACCATCGTCCCAAATTCGGGATTCCATTTTTCGCATTGGCAATCCCTGCATACCATCAAAGATAAAGATACCAACCTTTCTATTCAATACAATTTTGAACAGGACGATGAAATCGTCGCCTTTTTTGATACACCCTACTCGGGTTTGGATATTTTATCATTCCCCGGTATCCTTAAAAGCGGTAATGAGGTCTTACTCATTTACACGCTTGACGACATAACGGAAGTATCGTTCAACCTGATGGATGCCTCCGGTAAAATGGTACAAAAGTGGTCAGCCCGGAAACAGGCAGCCGGCAAAAATAAAACTACCCTGACAATTAAAGAGGATTTGCCAAAGGGGGTTTATTTTCTTTGGGTGAATGCCGGTGAGACGCAAGGAGCACAGCGATTGTTTATTTACTGAAAAAGTTTTTGCCTGTTTCAAATCACCTTTGTTTTTCTTCGGATCTTTTTATTGTTTGTGACCCCCAAGACTTTGATATGCCATTAAGAATTGCTATATTTGTGTCTGAAACAGAAACTTGCATACCATGAAAAAATACATTCTCCTTATAACCACTATCTTATTAATTGGCTTGGGTTGCACACCAAAAACTTCTGAAAAAATTACAGATAATAAAGAGGAGACCAAGCCTGTTGTCAAGCCTAATCCGGCACCAACAGAGATGTTAAGTCCGTGTAAGAAGTTTTCGGATGCCCCCAATCCGGATCAGGCAGAAACGGATTATGTACTGTATCGTGGGTTCCTCAAAGAAGGTGATTGGGATAAAGCCTATGAGCTATGGCAGAAGGTGTATGATGTCGCTCCCGCAGCAGATGGGCGTAGAAGTAGTGTTTACCTCGATGGGGTGCAATTTTACGAACACTTCCTCGAAACGGAAGAAGACTCTGTCAAGAGAAATGAATACATAGAAAAAATCTTCAAACTCTATGACGAAATTATCGAATGTTATCCCAAAGAAAGAGGAGAAGTACTCGGTTACAAAGCCTTTGATTTGTATTACAGCTACCAGGGGCGCGTCTCGGATGAGGAGCTTTTCAATCTATTCAAGGAGGTCATTGATACGGAAGGATTGGAAACGCCTGATTTTGTATTGTCGACCTTCGTCGCTCTGTTGATTGATTTTTATGATCAGGGAAAGGTAAGCTTGGAGGAAGCCCAAACTTACGATAAGAAAATACGCGATATTTTGGTCTATGGGTTGGCTCATTGCGAAGAAAACGAGGATTGTACTGATTGGAAAACAACCGAAGAATATACCAACTCCGCACTCACTTACTTTGAGACGATTAAAGGTTTTTACGATTGTGACTATTATCTCAAAAAGTACTATCCGGCATTTAATGAAGAGGAGAAGGATTGCGAAAAAGTAATAAATATTTACAGTCGCCTAAAGTTTGCAGATTGCGATGAAAAAATGCCTGAATTTGCACAGGTCATCGCTTATGCCACTGAAAATTGTACTGAAAAAGGAACCCTACAACTGGCTTATGAGCAACTCAAAGCCGGGAAGTACAGAGAAGCGGTTAAGCTATTCAAACAAGCGGCAGAGGAGCCTCAATACAAGGACAGGCGAGGAAAGATTTACCTTATTATTGCAAAAGTCTATTATGCTCATCTGCGCAATTTCCCGAAATCGAGGGAATACGCCCTCAAGGCAGCCAAAGCACAGCCCCATTGGGGAGAACCTTTTATTTTGATTGGGCAATTGTATGCATCAAGTGGTCCTCTATGTGGTCCGGGGCGGGGATGGGACAGCCAGATTGTGGTATGGCCTGCTGTTGATAAATGGAAACATGCCAAGGCAATTGATCCTTCTTCCGCAGCGAAAGCGAATAAATGGATTAATCGCTATAGCCAGTTTATGCCGTCAAAAGAAGACATTTTTCAACGTAACCTCCACGCCGGAGATAACTTTTTTGTAGGCTGCTGGATTAAAGAAAAAACAGTCATTAGACCTGCACCATAATCGCAGCACTTAATATTAAAAATACAAAATGAACTCATTCACAACACCTAAATCGGGATTTTTCAAACAATTGAATATCCTATTTACCGCTTTACTTTTCGGACAACTTACAATTGCCATCGTCCTGCTTTACGTGAAAAGTACAATGGATGGCGTTATTTTGTTGGATAATACCAGCCTTGGAGTGATGTCTATGGTTATTCTTGGATTTAGCGTTATAGTCTTTGTCGCAGGTAAGATGTTATACCAAAAACTGACCGCTCAGGTGCAAGGCAATTTATCCGTGAAGTTGCGAAGATTCCGCTCTGCTTTGGTCATTAGATATGCATTGGTGGAAGGGGTCACTATTTTGGGGTTTATCCTATTTATTATCTCGGGAGAGGTGATTTGTCTAATAGTGGGTATTGTATCCCTCATCTATTTTGCTAGTTTGCGCCCCACTCGCCAAAGGGCAATCAACGACCTAAATATGACGACACAGGAGCAACGGGAGTTACAGGATTTTTAATTAAAAATAGACAGATGAAAGCTATCACAAAACTGTACTTAAAAACATTTCTTTCCACAGGCATTCCTTATGCTATACTGATGGCTATTTGGGATTTAGCAGAAGGAAAGGGCTTCAACTTTCAAAAGTTTCTTTTTTTTAGTATCTCTTTTGGTGCTTTAATGTCCCTCATTTTGGTTTCGATTCACCTTTATTTTATAAAGAAAAAGGGAATAAAAGAAATATCAGAGGAAAATTTGAGTACCACTCAAAAGCGAGATGTAACTTCAACGCTCAGTCCTCAGGAATTGTTAGAACGCTTGAAAAATAAAACCAAATTTCGAAAGATAAAACCAGAAATTGATGGAAACGAAATTTATTTCAAAACCGGGGTGACATGGAAAACGTGGGGAGAAAAAATAAGGCTCAGATATAGCAAAATTGCAGAAAATAAGTATAAATATCAGGTGGTCAGCCAACCAAAAATAAAAACAGTTATCTTTGACTACGGCAATAGTATTGAGAATGTAAATCTGATTGAAAAAATATTAAAAGAGGGTAGGATTTAAATTTCACTTAACGCAACTTGGCTATTTTGAAAAAAGCGGGGGCTACTTTAGAAATAATTGTTATCTTGCGTGTCTATTTTTTTAGTGTAAAAACCACATCATGAAAATTACTTTTACAATACTAGCCTGTTTATTTACCATTTCTGCTGCCTGGTCACAACCGGCAAATGACAATTGTGCAAATGCCATCGTCTTGGAGTTGTCTGACCCCATGCCCTGCCCAAGTTCGCTTGCAGTTACTGATAATTTTACAGGGACAACCATTGGCGCAAGCCCGATTATGCCCTATCCTTCCTTCCCCGTTTGTAATAATCCAATAGCCAACGAGGTCTGGTATACCTTTACGGCAAAAGCTAACTTTTACCAAATCAAGGTGACTGGCTTGAATAGCCCTGCCATTGTCTTGTACCGGGGGACAGACTGTGCTACTCTTCTTCCGAATAGTTGTGAATTAGGAAGTAACTCAAGTGTTATACTGAATGAGTATTTAGACTTTGGAGAGACTGTGTATTTTATGGTGTCGGGAGGTAGTGTCAATGACAATGGAAACTTTTCGATTGAAATAAAATCTTCTCGTGATTGTTATGCCTGTTTGTTTGCACAAAGTTTTACCGTCAGTCCTCTCCCCATAAATGGTCAGTATCATACCGGGCAGGAGGTAAATTTTTGCCTGTCTATTGATCGTTGGGACTCTAACGCAACAGGGACTATTGAATGGTTGCACGCCCTTAAGTTAGAATGGGGGGATGGCTGGGAGAATAGTGCTCCATCCAATATTCAACTTCCGCCCTCCTGCGATGGCAATGGAATCTGGGATTGGTACGACTCGTGGATTTCCTGCAATACCGGAGATATTATTACCCATGCTTTTGGTTATGACTCGAGTGTGGGAGTTGATTGTGGTGGAAGCCCCATTGATGGCAATCCCGGGAATAATTATGGTGATGGCGCTGAGGGATGTGGAGATATTGGATTAAGTTCGGATTCTCCACCTAGGGTTTTTTGCTGGACTTTGACGGTAGGGAATTGCGGAATCGGAGAAAGTACGGGAGATTTAAGCCTGCGTGCCACTGTATATTCCGATGGAGATACGGGGTCATGGGGGCAAACTGGCTGTAATACTGGAAGATATTATAATTTCATTGCGGCAGCAACCGGGTGTTGTAACGATGGGACACCTATTGTTGTCGACTTACAGGATGAGACTTGTTTTGGTGAAAATGACGGGAGTGTTACCGTCACAGGTGTGGGAGATCCGGATACGTTTTGGACATATACTCTTTTTGATGGAAATGGTAATCAAATTCCGGGACAGCCACCAATTAGCAGTAGCTCACCTGTTGTCTTTTCCGGCTTGGCACCGGGGGGGAACTACACGGTAGTGGTACTAAATGAAGTACTTGGGTGTGAGAGAACCGTCACTTTTAATATTGCAGAGGCGATGCCATTTACTGCTTCGGCGAGTGTTGATACTGTTTGTAGGGGGGCTGCTTTTTCGATGATGGCTACCGTTTTTCCTTTTGATGCAACGGCTGCCTACCATTGGGAGGGTCCTGATAATTATTCGTCTACGGCGCAAAACCCCGTAGATGCTACTGTGGCAGGTACCTATTCTTTAGTAGTCTCTATTGGTGAATGCACAGCCGATTCCATCTTCATTGAAGCGACATTTTTTGATGAAGTAGATGTACATATTAGTACCAGTGATACGATTAGTTGTTCGCTGGATACCGTGACACTTATAGCCACCGGAGCTGTTTCCTATCAGTGGATGAGACTGGGGGGTACGACCTTATTGGGAATATCTGATACCCTTCAATTGGTAGTCAGCGGGCAGGATACCATCGTAGTGTTGGGAACGGGGAGTCATAACTGCATGGGCAGTGATACTATTGTTTTGAATGCCTATGCCAGACCTACCCTTGAAGTGGCGATTCCGGAGGTATTGTGTAGCAATGATACTTTTAATATTCAGGTATCGGGAGCCGATACTTATTTATGGGGTGATGATACGGTGACCACATCCAACCACTCGTTTTATCTGCCGGCGGGCAACTATCAGTTTGAAGTCTTCGGGACGGATACTTTATCCGGTTGCTCGAGTACTATCACGCTTGATTTTGAGGTTGGAAATTTGCCGGATGTCGTTATTACGCCCTCTGGGGCGACGATTTGTGCAGGGGATTCTATCGAATTGGTGGCCGAGGGGGCAAGTACCTATCAATGGAGTAATGGACTGACAGATACAACAATCTTTGTACAACCTGCGGACACGACTACTTATACGGTGATTGGGACGGCGGAAAATGGGTGTGTTGGTACAGGCTCTATGACCGTTTTTGTCGATTCACCCCTAGAAGCACCGGAAATAATTTGTGAAGGAAGCCTTACCTCTGTCCAGTTTTATTGGCAACCGGTTGAGGATGCTGTTGATTATCAGGTGGAGGTGTTGACCGGACAAACAGGTGTATTGGATGGAACATCCTTCCTTGTTATGGGGCTACAGCCCAATGAAATGGTGAGCATTCGGGTAACGACCATAAGTGGAAATGCTTGTCCCAATACAAGCACAGAATTGACTTGTAGTGCCATGGAATGCCCGGATGTTGATGTGGTCATAACAGAGGTATCCGGTTTGTGTATCAATGCGGCAGCAATCACTTTGACCGCTACGGTTTCCGACTCCGAACAAGGTGTTTTAGTCTGGGAGGGCGATGGCATTATTGATAATATGCAGGGGAATTTTGACCCTGCTGCTGCCGGAGTGGGAGTACATCCGGTCATCGCTTCTTTTGTCAGTGATTCAGGTAATACCTGTACTTATACTGATACAACAGCGATAGTGGTGTATGATATTCCTAATGCATCTTTTAGTATTGATGTGGAGGATCCCTGTACTTCGGATGAGGTGGTGATTAGTTACACAGGAACGGCCACCGCCGATGCTGATTATGTATGGGATTTTGATGGAGGGACAATTATTTCCGGTAACGGGCAAGGGCCTTATACCGTCAATTGGTCAGAGTCCGGACTAAAACAAGTGACACTTTTAGTGGAAGAAAATGGTTGTAGTGCGAGCTCCTCAACCTTTATTACCCTGAATGCTGCACTAACGATTCCCGACGTAAATTGTGGAGAGTTGACGGCGACCTCTGTGGAGTTTTACTGGCCTGTGATTCCCGAAGCAGTAAGTTATGAAGTGGAAGTATTGACCGGACAAAGCGGCACCTTAGTCGGAACGACCTATAGCGTTGGCGGATTGATGCCGGAGGAAACGGTGAGTATTGTGGTGACTGCTCATGGGGCTGGAAATTGTGCTTCGGTCATGACAGAAGCCATTAGCTGTCAGGTTTTAGACTGTGGTTTAATGGCTAATTTTGATTTTGAAATATCGGGAACATCGGTTAGTTTTAATAATCTTTCGACAGGGGGAGGTGCTTATCAATGGAACTTTGGTGATGGTCAAACTTCGACCGATGAGGCACCAACCCACCAATATGATACAATAGGGACTTATATGGTGACTTTATCAATAACTAATGATTGTGGTACATCCACCAGTTCTCAGCAGGTGTTTTTGGTTGATGCAGTGGTGAATATTGATTTGGTCGATGAATTTCGAGTGTTTCCCAATCCCAACCGGGGGCGGTTTAATGTAGAAGTAATGGGGCAGCCAACGGAAACCATTACATTGACCTATTACACCCTGATGGGGCAGGAATTAAAAATAGAAAGGGTTGATTTTTCCTCCGGCCACCTGCTCAAAGAGATAAATTTACCTGATTTCACTCCGGGCATCTATCTGTTGAAGTTAAATTACAGCGGAGTCGCTTATTATAAGAAGGTGGTGATATTATAGAAAAATGAAACCCAAAGCAATAAATTTTTTCATGGAAGGCATCAATGCCGTAAAGCCTTCGTACTTAATTGAACAAAGTGTTTGCTTGAGTGGGGACTTAGTGTACATCACCGGGCTAGACGGCGAGGTTGAAACCTATGATTTATCCCAATTTGAGAATATCGTTTTAATTGGAGCCGGTAAGGCATCTGCTGCTATGGCGATTGGAATGGAAGAAATATTCGGCGACCGGATATCTTCCGGTGTTATTGTGACCAAATATGGTTTTGGGGAAAAATTAAAAAGAACAAAACTCATTGAAGCCGGGCATCCCATTCCCGATGAAAACGGACAAAAGGCAGCAAAATACTTGATTGACCTCTGCAAAAATGCCGGAGCAAAGGATTTGGTGATAGGTCTATTCTCCGGTGGTGCATCTGCTTTGTTGCCTTGTCCGGCGGACGGAATTACCCTTGGTGAAAAGATGGAAGTGACCCGTCAATTATTGAATTCGGGAGCGTCAATTGATGAATTGAACATCATTAGAAAACACCTTTCAAAAATCAAAGGTGGAGGTCTGCTGGACTATATTTATCCGGCAAAGGTCGTGTCGTTAATTATTTCAGATGTCATTGGGGATCACTTGCCGACCATTGGCTCCGGAATTACTTTTCCGGAAACGAAATCCTTTGAAGCCTGTTGGCGGATTGTGGAGAAATACAATTTGGAAACCGGTTTTCCCAAAGCGGTGCTTCAATATTTTCAAAACAAAATAAAGACTGAAAAAGCGGCAAAATCACCTTCACGAAAAGTCGCAAATAAAGTAAGCAATATCATTATTGCAAATAATTTGAAAGCACTCCTCAAAATTAAAAAAGAAGCGGAAGCAATGGCTTACGAAACGAGAATTGTTGACCCTGCTTTGTCAGGAGAAGCTAGGGAAATTGGAGCAAAAATTGCCCGAGATGCCATTCTTTTTGCGAATAATGAAGCAACTCCCAATAAAAAATACTGTCTGCTTTACGGAGGCGAGACAACCGTAACCGTTAAAGGTGATGGAAAGGGGGGCAGGAATCAGGAATTAGCTTTAGCGGCTGCTCTCCAACTCGACAATACCAAAGGCATCACCTTGCTCTCGGCAGGAACGGATGGAAACGATGGACCCACCGATGCAGCCGGAGCCTTTTGTGATGGAGACACCGTTAATAGAGGGCGCGTTTTAGGACTGGATGCAAAGGATTATTTGGAGAGGAATGACTCCTATTTTTATTTTAAACCTATAAAAGGGCTGGTGATGACCGGTCCAACCGGAACAAATGTGATGGATGTTGTCATTATAACAATTGAATCCCGATTGTAGGGCGTTCACCAACACAAAATAGTATCACCCTTGCAATAATACCAACTTTGCATAATCTCCGCCCTGCTCCAAAAGTTCCTCGTGCGTCCCCCGCTCGACGATATTTCCACGGTTGAGGACGATGATTTCGTCGGCATTTCGGATAGTGGATAGTCGATGGGCGATGACGATAGAAGTCCGGTTTTTCATCAGGTTATTGAGTGCCTGTTGTACCAATTGCTCGGATTCTGAATCCAAAGCAGAGGTTGCTTCATCGAGGATTAAAATGTCGGGATTTTTCAGGATGGCTCTGGCGATGGTAATCCGCTGTCGTTGACCACCGCTTAACTTATTGCCCCGATCGCCGATATTGCTGTCATAGCCTTGGTCTAATTCCAAAATAAAATCGTGTGCGTTGGCAATAATCGCCGCTTGCTTAACCTGCTCCCTGGTGATGCCCTCCATTCCGAAAACGATATTATTATAGATGGTATCATTAAACAAAACGGCCTCCTGTGTGACAATGCCCATTAATGCGCGAAGGTCTTTTAAGCGGTATTCTTTGATGTTGATACCATCAATCAGTATTGCACCCTGTTCCACATCATAAAAGCGGGGTAGTAAGTCCGCAATAGTACTTTTTCCTGCCCCGGAGGGACCGACCAGAGCAATAATTCGTCCTTTGGCTATCGTCAAATCAATGTGGTGCAACACTTCAGACTCTTTGGTGTTGCCATAAGAAAAGGAGACATCGCGATAGATGATTTCTTTTTTGAGAGAAGTTATCGGTTTGGGATGCTCCGGGTCTTGAATGGTGTTTTCTGCCTGAAGGATGGTTTCTACCCGCTTCAGCGCTCCCAATCCCTTTTGAATGTTATAAAAGGCTTTTGAAAATGACTTCGCAGGGTCGAGTATGTAATAGAAGGCAATGATGAAGGTCAGAAAAGGTGCGGCCTTCATCGTCCCGGAAAAAACGAGCGATGAGCCATACCACAACAAAGCTGCCACGGATGTGATGCCTAAAAACTCCGACATAGGCGAAGCCAAATCACGTCGCCATAACAACCGTGTGAGTATGTTTTTATATTCGTCATTGTCGTGTTCAAACTTTCCGGATAGAAATTTCTCTGCGTTAAATCCTTTGATGATACGCAAGCCGGAAAGTGCCTCTTCTGTGGTTGAGACCAGCCCGCCCATCTTTTTCTGTACCTCGTTGGAACTTCTTTTCAGCCGTTTTCCAAGACCTCCAATAATCACCCCGGAGAAAAAAATCAGCGCAAAAACGAATAAAGTCAACTCCGTACTTTGATAAAGCATAAACGCCAACGATCCTGCAATGACGAGGGGTGCTCTAAACACCACTTCCAGTACATTGAGGATACTCCACTCCACTTCCTGAACATCCGCCGTCATTCGCGACATGATGTCTCCTTTTTTTTGTTCTGAAAAATAAGAAACGGGTAAGACGAGTATTTTCTCAAATAATTGCTGTCTTAAATCTTTAATAATACCGTTTCTGACGGGTGCCATGAAAAACAGGGAAAGGTAGCCAAAAACATTTTTGAGGAAGAATACCAGTATAATGGAGAGGCAAACGTAGAGCAACGCCCGTTCACGACTATCTATAATAACCGCACTGAGATGGTATTTAAGCGTGAGAAGCACGCTATTCAGATTATAAGAAAATTCGGGCTTCTCCAGTATTAACTCCTCTTGCTTAAACAACAATTCCAAAAAGGGAATCATTAGCGGAATGCTAATCGCCGTAAAAAGTGCTGTGAGTATGTTGGAAACAATATTGAGTATTACCTGCCTCTTGTAATTCCTCAAATATCCTAATAATTTCCAAAAACTTCCCATAGATTACGATTCCTCTTCTCCAAAATCAAAATCATTCAAGAAGCTGGTATCAAACTTTCCGGCTCTAAAACGAGCATCGCGCATCAGTTGTTGATGAAACGGAATTGTCGTCTTGATACCTTCAATAATAAATTCATCTAATGCTCGTTGCATTTTTGCAATACATTCCTCCCTTGTTTTTGCCCGGCAAATGAGCTTCGCTATCATTGAATCGTAATTAGCGGGAATGGTATAATTGGTGTAAACATGCGTATCGACCCGAACCCCATGCCCTTTTGCACTATGGAATGAAGTAATCTTTCCCGGGCTTGGTCTGAAATCATGAAAAGGATCTTCCGCATTGATACGGCACTCGATGGCATGCCCCATCGGCAGATAATTATCCCCGGTAATTAGCTCTCCTGCTGCAATTTTTATCTGTTCTTTTATCAGGTCGTAATCGATGACCTCCTCCGTGACGGGGTGCTCCACCTGAATACGGGTATTCATCTCCATAAAGTAAAAGTCATGGTTTTTATCTACCAAAAACTCTACTGTTCCCAATCCTTCGTATTTAATGGCTTCTCCGGCTTTTACGGCAGCTTTTCCCATTTCTTCGCGCAATTCCGGGGTTAGGAAGGGGGAGGGACTCTCTTCCAGCAATTTCTGATGTCGCCTTTGAATAGAACAATCTCTTTCGGAAAGGTGTATGACGTTGCCTTTGCAGTCGCCGGCAATCTGAAATTCAATATGCCTTGGCTCTTCGACAAACTTCTCGATATACATTCCATCATTACCGAAGGCTGCTTTAGACTCTTGCCGCGCAGCATCCCAGTTTTCCTGGAATTCTTCTTCTTTCCAGATGATGCGCATTCCCTTCCCACCACCACCGGCAGTTGCTTTGATAATGACGGGGTAGCCTATTTCCTTGGCTATCTTTTTTCCTTGTTTGACATCTTTCAGTAAGCCTTCTGAACCGGGAACGACTGGGACACCTGCTTTTATCATGGTTTCCTTAGCAGTAATTTTATCGCCCATTTTCCGCATTTGCTGTGGTGTTGGTCCGATAAACTTAATACCGTATTCCGTACAAACTTCTGCAAAGTCGGCGTTCTCGGCCAAAAATCCATAACCCGGATGGACGGCATCGGCGTTGGTAATCTCTACAGCCGCCATGATTTTGGGAATGCTAAGGTAAGACTCCGCACTATTGGAAGGTCCAATACAAACCGCTTCATCTGCAAATCGTACGTGGAGGCTGTCTTTATCTACCGTAGAGTAGACAGCTACTGTCTTAATGCCCATTTCCCGACAGGTGCGAATAATTCGCAGGGCAATCTCCCCTCTATTAGCAATCAATATCTTTTCAAACATAGTATCAAACTTGAATTTTTAATGACCGGACTAAGCGTTAGGATCTACTAAAAACAATACCTGGTCATACTCTATAGGCTGAGCATCTTCGACCAGTACTTTTACAATTTTGCCCGATATTTCGGATTCAATTTCATTGAATAGTTTCATTGCTTCTACGATGCACACTACATCTCCCTCGTTGATGGTGTCTCCAACTTTAACAAACGGGGGTTTATCAGGGGCAGATGCCCGATAGAATGTACCCACCATTGGCGACTTGATAGCCACATACTTGGCATCCTCTTCTTCACGAGGGGGCTCCTTGGAAGGTGCAGGTGTCGATGGCGTATCTACATTAGCCGGTGCTGATGTAGGAGCTTGACTGAAAGTAGGCATGGCAGGCATATTCATTGGTACAGCTTTAGCACCTTTAGTACTGATGTAATGTTTTGTCCGGACAGCTATTTCAAATTCTCCATCCTTTAGTTTGAATTCTGATAATTCTAATTTATTGATTTGCTTTAAAAGCTCTTGAATTTCTTTAAACGTCATAAGATTATTGTTTTACTCGTTCTACATAACTTCCACTAGCGGTGTCAATTTTGATCTTATCGCCAATGTTGACAAACAAAGGGACTCTTATTTCCGCTCCGGTTTCAACCTTTGCCGGTTTTTGTGTATTCGTTGCGGTATCCCCTCTTACGCCCGGTTCTGTGTAAGTCACTTCCAGAACAATGTATTGAGGCATCTCTAATGTCAAAGGGGAATTATCTTTCATATTGAAAAGTACATCAACATTTGCTCCTTCTTTGAGCAATAAAGGATGCTCGATTAGCTTCTTGTCAAAAGCCAACTGTTCGTAGGTCTCGTTATCCATGAAATGAAACCCCATGTCGTCCGAAT
>JALVDO010000595.1 GCA_027008975.1 Saprospiraceae bacterium
TTTTATGCCCGGCAGGAAAAGTATTATCAATTACCCGCCCTGTGGTGAGGCTTTTGAGCTTTGTACGAACGAAAGCAGCTCCTTTGCCGGGTTTTACATGCTGGAATTGCACGATGGAGTAAATGTCATTGTTGTACTCTATACACAATCCATTTCTGATATCTGAAGTCGATGCCATATACGATTTAGTTTTATTGTAACTACTTATTACCTCCTGTTTTTAGACAGAAAAGAGTTGGGTGGTAAGTAGTTACGTTTTATTACAAATTACAAATATAGGTTGAAGAAGCCAAAAATAAAGGATTCTTACTCCATTTAATTAATTATTTTGATAGAATCTAAATTGCCCATTTCAAATAAACTGCCCCCCAGGTGAATCCTCCACCAAAGGCAGTCAGGATAAGGTTGTCCCCTTTTTTTAACTGATCTTCGTAATCCCAAAGACAGAGTGGTAAAGTTGCAGCGGTCGTGTTACCATATTTGTGGATGTTTACCATAATTTTATCCATCGGGAAATTCGCCATACGGCTTACCGTTTCGATAATACGAATATTTGCCTGATGAGGCACCAACCATTGCATTGAGTTGGCGTCCAGATTGTATTTTTCCATCATCTCTATGACAACAGACGACATTCCCTTTACTGCTGCTTTAAAAACAGGGCGACCATCCTGTGTTGCAAACTGCTCCCGCGCTGCCAAAATGTCTGGTGTAATTGGATGTCTGGAGCCGCCTGCCTTTTTTAGCAAATATTGCTCACCAATTCCATCACTATGCAAAATAGAATCTTGAACCCCCAATCCATCTTCAGTTGGTTCCAAGAGGACTGCTCCCGCTCCATCCCCGAAAATAATGCAGGTCGAACGGTCTTCGTAGTCGATAATGGAGGACATCTTATCTGCACCGATAACGACAACCTTTTTATGTGTTCCAGCCTCTATAAATTTTGCTCCGGTTGTCAATGCGAATAAAAAACCGGAGCAGGCTGCACTCAAATCAAAGGTGAAAGCATTTTTCATCCCCACTTTGTGGGCAATGATATTTGCTGTGTCCGGAAATGTCAAATCGGGCGTGACCGTCGCACAAATAACCAACTCTATATCTTCAGGAGCGGTACCGGTCTTTTCCAGTAGCCCTTTGACGGCTTCAATTGCCATGACGGAGGTGCCTTGTGCTTCACCTTTCAGTAGTCTTCTTTCCCTGATGCCGGTACGACTTACAATCCATTCATCGTTGGTATCAACCATCGTTTCCAACTCCGCATTTGTCAAAATATAATCCGGCACATAGCCATGAACACCAGTGATTGCTGCTCTTGTCATTGTTCAAAATTTAAAAATTCGCCGCAAGGTAGGAAAATTTCCCAATACGGGTGTAAAGGGACTTTGAAAAATTGGTTCTAACCTCTCAATTGAAACATCCATGATTGACTTTAAACACAAATTTTAGCTGTTGAGCTCAACAGCTAAATAATAAATAAACAGATGAAACGTATGGAGGACTAGGCAAAAGGATGAAATCTGGCTTCCTATGCCAATGCATACCTCTTATTTTGACGGAAACCTGACTTTTGAGTTTTTTTTGTTTGCACCCGACTATAAAAACAAACATCTTTGCAGTATCTTCGGAGCAGTTGTTTCCTTATTTCTCATAAAAAGCATTAATTATGAAAAAATTACCTATTAAAGAATTTACAAAGAAAGCCAAGATACTAGAGGGGAGGGAGCAAAAAAGAATCAAGGGAGGATATAAATCTTTCTCTCGGCCTTATGGTACTGATGGTACAAAGTGGATAGAAATTGATATTCGCAAAACCACGCCCGATCCGGGAAAAGATGTTATTGGCACGGGAAGAAACCACGGATAAAAAAAGCGCCTTGAAAATTCAAGGCGCTTTTTTTGTTATAAGTCCGAAGCTCCCGGATTGGCATCGTTGTACCGCTCCGTAACTACTTTCCAGTTAATCACATTAAAGAAGTTATCAATATAGTCACCTCTACGATTCTGATAATTTAGATAATAGGCGTGTTCCCATACATCTAACGCCAATACAGGCGTTCCTTCCTCCGGCACTACATCCATCAAAGGGTTATCTTGGTTTGGAGTGGAGCAAATGAACAGCTTGTCTGCCTTATCTACACAAAGCCATGCCCATCCCGAACCAAAGCGCGTAGCAGCCGCTTTAGAGAATTCCGCTTTAAATGCGTCGAAGGAGCCGAAATCACGATCAATTGCTTTTTTGATATTCATGCGATCAGAGGGCTCGCCACCGCCATCAGGTGACATATTGTCCCAAAAAAGACCGTGGTTGTAAAATCCACCTCCGTTATTTCGTACTGCAATCGGGTATTTGGACACATTTGCCAAAATATCCTCAATGGACATATTTTCCATCTCCGTTCCTTCGATTGCTTTGTTTAGATTGTTGGTGTATCCTGCGTGGTGTTTGGTGTGGTGAATTTCCATTGTTCGCGCATCAATGTTAGGTTCTAACGCGTCATAAGCATAGGGTAAATCCGGTAATTTAAAAGCCATGAATGTTAATATTTATTGGTTAATAATTGAAAGCGAGCCCAAGGAATAAAAACCTTCGACTTGCACACCTTTCCTAACAACAATACTTCTCTTATTGTTTTAGGCGCTCCCGCCTTTCAGTGCAATTAACAGCGATTAAATGCTAATAATATGGGGTATGTCCGGTCTTGATGAGAAAACAATGGCAGAAATTGTGTACATTTGTTTAGGAAAGTTCCTTTTTTAGAGCATGTTTGTGTTGAATAATTCACAGCTTTCCGAATTCGAGATTTCCTATGAGGCAGCGCTAAAATTGAAAGAATAAATATGAAGTTCGCCATACAATTCGCAATCATTATTTTTTTGTTTGATGTTAATGCTTCAAATGCTCAGGCTGTTCATTATCCCGATAGTACAAAATCGGTCAGTTTGTTGAAAAAGAGCATCCTTCCGATGGGTCTGATGGGAGTTGGTGTATTGGTTTCAAACAGCGACTTTGAGCGAAGGCAACAGATGACTTTGCGGAATCACGTGGGGAATGACTTCGAGTTTCGCATCGATAATTATATTCAATATGCCCCGATTGTAGAGTTGTACATAGCGGATATCGCCGGGGTGAAGGCAAAAAATCATTGGTTTGATCAGACAAAATACTTGTTTATATCCAATCTAATATCGGCAACGATTACACACGGGCTAAAACAAATCATCGATAAGCCAAGACCTAACGGTGGGCATTATTCCTTCCCCTCGGGACATACGACTTTTGCCTTCACCAATGCGACGGTTTTATTTCGGGAATTTCGGGATACTGCCCCACTGTTTGCTTATAGCGGATACGCCTTTGCTGCGACGACCGGGACGTTCAGAATGCTTAATAATAAGCACTGGCTTTCGGATGTGCTCTTTGGTGCCGGAGTGGGCATTCTATCTGCTGAGTTGGTTTACCATTTCGAGCCATTCAAAAATTTCAATCCCTTTAAAAGATCAAAAGATATGACGTTTGTTCCCCGAATAGGTGCGGGAAGTTATGGGTTTTATTTTAGTTATGGGTTTTGATGATTATTATTCGGAAGTAGTTACTTGTTTTTCAAAATGTCTAGCACTATGTTTTATTTTTATTTTTTAAATATCTATAAATAAACTTAAATATTGATAATCAAGTGTTTATGTTGTTTTATTGTAAGTTCTCAATACGGGTGCATTTCATTTTGTCGTTTTTTAGTAGTGGCGGTTTCAACCGCCAAGAAAAGACAGCGAAGCGTTGTCGAATCATTAAACACCTATGACGTAAGATACAATTTTTGCAACTACTTACTATGAATGGAGGCATGGATACGGGTGCGTGTGTAGGATTACCATCCTATATATCTTTTAGAAAGGAACAATGAACAGATGTCAGGGCTACGCCCCTTTATTTTTTTTGTAGTTCCACTTATTACGAAGATTAAAGGGCTAACGCCCTTGGTAGAGGATATATTTATGTATCGGATGTCCATATGTTATCAGGGGCGTAGCCCTAATATCTTCGTAACAACGAGTAGCAATGGATTAATTAGGGGCGTAGCCCTGTAATCTTAAACGTAAAGATATGGCAAATGCTCCCATATTACAAGCTTACATTATGAGGTGGCAAGTAGTTACCAATTTTCTTTGACAAAATTAGCCCTTTTACTGACAGGATTTACAGGATTTTTTGCTTTGCAAAAATTCCTGCTGTCACCTTGAACTTTTTATGAGAAAGCCCTTACCTTCATAGTTTACTTGGTGAATGTTTATAAAAGATAGCTTTGGGCTGGTGTGCTGAGCCATTTCAACTTTATACTCGTTCAGTTGCTTATCGCTGATGCTCGTACCAACAACGGTTTTGTCGTTTTTTACTCCAAACAACAGCCAAGCACAAGGTTTGCCTTTTAAGTTTGCCTCGTTACTCAATGCAGAAAAGTATTTCCCTAATTTATCTTTGGAATAAGAATTCTTTGCTTCTTTAAATTCCAATACTTCCGTTTCAGTTTTGGAAGCCAATAATTTTCTTAACAATGCTTCCATCATTTTTTTGCTTTTGGCTCTTTTTGAACTAAAACCTCTTTTATCCGGTTCATCATCTTCTATTTTACAAGTGACCAAGATAATATATTTTTCCAAATATCTCACGGTATGAGTATAAAAATATTCATTAGAGGAAGGGTGATGGCAGAAAAAAGCCCAAATCAATCCACCACCACTCGATAGCGTTGTACAATCTTCTTATTATTGCGGATGATGAGCAGGTATCTGCCGGGAGCGACTTTGCTCAAATCGAGGGTTTTATTATAGACGCCCGGTTTTTGGTTGGTCAATTTTGCACGGGTTATTTCTTTTAGCTTTCGATTGATGAGGACGACGGTTACGTTGCCGTAGTAATTCAGCTTGTAGTGGATGGCAAGTTTGCCCTCTTTTCCTCTCGATATTTTTTCAAAGCGTTTCCACTTATCTTCTTCGGTTGTCGTTTTTCCTGATGGTGCTGTCTCCTTGGGTTTGGGGGTGGTGATTACAATCTCCTTTTCATCAGCAAAGACCTCTACGACTTCGCCATCCATTGGAGGACGGGGGTTGAGAATGGTGACGACCTCACCGGCATCGGGACTCCATACGCGAAGCCCCTTGGGTAATCTGAAAATATGCTTGGGGTCAACAGACTTGGTCAGGTTGGCAAATTCCGTCTGGATAGTGCGAATTTCTATTTTATAGGGGTCGATAAACAACAATTTTATCTGGTTGAAGCTACCACTACTTCTCGTCCACACTTTGTCATCGTTATTTTCCCGGAGTGGTGCTCCCCAGCCGCCCTCGCCGATATAGACCGTCCCTCGCGCATCATCGCGAATAAAGCCATCCTCGCTGCCCTCTGCTTTAGAGGGGCCGATGGGATAGGTGACTTTTACAACGTGGGCATCCGACTCGGAAGCGACGTTAACGTGATATTTGTAAAACAAAGTCGCCCAATTGATGTGCAGTTTTAGATTTTCCTTTTTGTTTTGGGTATGCGGACGAATGGAATGGTGATATTGTGCCATTTTCCAAAAAGTGCGAGATGATTTAAGCGTTCTCTCTAACCATACTTTTTGTTTACCATCGGGTGGGATTAAAGAATTTAGCGTAATAATGTTTATTAATTGCCCGCCCAATACAAGATTGTAATAAACGTCTTTGGATTTGACATCAAATAAGTCCACCAACACCTTATTGGTTTCTTCATGATTGCCTCTCGCGACGATAATCGGAAACATTCTCCCATCTTCAGCAATGGTCTGTTGCCAGTCATCCATCCACTGCATCCATTCCTCATCCGATCCATCTGTCGTCATGTCTCCGGAAAAGACAATACAGGTGGGGCGCAATTTGCTAACTATCCGGTTGGCATTGAGTCGTGCACCACGGTTGCCTCTTGAGTCGCCCCCCGAGATAATGGAAAGCCGAATGAAGGGATTATCCGGAGCAGTCCTGAAAGAATAAGATTTACTGGTACTCTCCGAATCTTTAACAACAAAGTAATAGATGGTATTAGGTTGTAACCCCTGGAGCTCCACATAGTGATTATTCATCCCTTTCGCAGCAACAACGAAATCGGGAGTCCGGGACAATTGATACTGGCTGCAATGCGTGCCGTGGTTGTCTGTTCCGTAAAAAAGTACCGGATTATTCCCCGACACCTGATCCCATCCTATGACCATACTCGTAGCCGGGTCGTGCTTCCACATGACTCGAAACCGGGCTGATTTGCCAATCGCCTGTATCGAAAAAAACAGCCCAAAAGCCCCAAAAATTATTACTTTTTGTCGGAAATTCATAATATCTATTGCCCAAAATTAGAAATAAAAAAGATATTATCTACTTTACTTATAATTATTATACATTTGCCGCGGAAAAAATAAAAACACCTCGGCAATGATTGCGTTTTACGGATGTTAACTAATATTTGGTTCATCCTATTGTGTTTTTTTACTTTTCGTAATAAAATCTTATGATATGTCGAACGATACCCTGCTCTTTTCCCTGATTGAAGAAGAAAAGGAGCGACAACGCCATGGAATCGAATTAATCGCTTCTGAAAATTTTACCAGCCAGCCGGTATTGGATGCACTCGGCTCCTGCCTAACCAATAAATATGCCGAAGGCTATCCCGGAAGGCGGTACTACGGAGGGTGTGAAGTGGTCGATAAAGTCGAGCAACTCGCTATCGACCGACTCAAAGAACTTTTTGGTGCAGCCTACGCGAATGTGCAGCCACACTCAGGGGCGCAGGCGAATGCTGCTGTTTTTTTGGCAGTGCTCAAGCCGGGGGATGGCATTTTGGGCTTTGACTTATCACATGGAGGGCACTTATCTCATGGCTCTAAGGTCAATTTTTCGGGGAAGGTATATGTACCTCATTTTTATGGCGTGGAGCCTGAGACCGGCAGAATAGATATGGATAAAGTCGAAGCCAAAGCTCTTGAAGTACGTCCCAAACTGATTATTTGTGGTGCCTCAGCTTATGCTCGTGATTGGGATTATGCCCGATTCCGCAGTATTGCCGATAAGGTTGGCGCACTTTTACTGGCTGATATTGCCCATCCTGCCGGACTTATTGCCGCCGGATTATTAAACGACCCCATGCCACATTGCCATATCGTGACATCAACAACACATAAGACGCTTCGGGGGCCGAGGGGAGGAATTATTATGATGGGCAAAAATTTTGACAATCCCTGGGGTAGGACGACCAAAAAGGGAAATCCGTTGAAAATGTCTGCCGTGATTAATAGTGGTGTTTTCCCGGGCATGCAGGGAGGCCCGTTGGAACATACTATCGCAGCCAAGGCAGTAGCTTTTTATGAGGCATTACAGCCGTCATTCAAGGAATATGGCAAACAGGTTATCAAAAATGCTCAGGCAATGGCAGAAGCCTTTTTGGAGAAGGGTTATCACATCGTTTCGGGTGGTACGGATAACCATCTGATGTTAATCGACCTCCGCTCAAAGGGAGTAACAGGGAAGCAAGCGGAAGATGCTCTTGTCGCGGCAGATATTACCGTCAATAAAAATATGGTGCCATTCGATGACCAGTCTCCTTTTGTGACTTCCGGTATTCGCATCGGAACAGCAGCCGTAACAACGAGGGGATTTAAGGAGCAGGATTGCGTGCGGGTTGTTGACTGGATTGACAATCTGGTGCAGGATATTCACAATGAGGATTTAATCAAAAAAACGAGTGGAGAAGTAAAGGAATTTATGCGGGACTTTCCGCTTTATGCATAGGCAAATAATAAATTACGAATAATCTTTCGTCATGGTAAGCCTAATTGCCCTTTCCAATAATTCGGGCTGATTAATAAAAGCAGCTAACCCGCTACAACCCCGTATTTCGTCCAGCGCAGCGGCGATGTTGACTTCTTCCTGTCGCTGGCAGACGACCATTTTTCGTTTGTGCAGATAAGCGCCAAGGTACTCCTGCTCCGTCTGTCCGGGCGTGGGAATGACGACGGCTTTTTTCTTTAGTACTGCGAGGTCCATCAGAGAAGAATAACCGGGGCGGCAAAGGATAATATTGGCTGCAGCCATCACCGTATTTAGTTTTTCAGAAGTCAGGTAAGGAATTGTGCGGATATTCGCAGTATTTGATTCGGCATTGTCCTTTGTTACTATTCCCTGTACGAGAAGAACCCGAATATCTAATTTTTGCAACTGCAAACGCAGGATGTTTTCCAGCTTGGTACGTTGTGGTTCAACACCTGAAAGTATCGCGACCAAATCGTATTGAGGTGACACATCCAAGGGCTTCATTCTGGACAATAGTCCGATGTGTCGGGTATTTTTCCACCTCGTTTTGGACAGGGTGCCCGAGAGCCCATTCGGAATATCCGGAATCCATACTTCATCAAAGCGTCGCAGCCATTTGTGATGAAAAAGATTGACAAGCCGGGTCAACCATTTATAGGGTGTGAGAATATGCAACTGATGCCCCATGAAGACACTCCTGACTCCTCGTAGAAAACACCCGTAGCGATTATCTGAAATAACGCCGTCAAAATGATATTTTTGGTGTAAAGTTCTTATCTGAAAATGTTCCCGAATAATAGCTGCAATAATGCGGGGCGCTTGAATCGCCATGTTCAGAATCATATTATCAAAGGGATAACTGATACGATAACCGGCTATTTCCTCATGGGGAATGGCTGGAAATTCTTCCTTTAGGAGTTGTAATGAAGTACCACTTCCGGCTACGACTATTTGGTAATGCTGTCGTTGCAGTTCCCTGATTAAGGGCATACAGCGCGTGGCGTGTCCTAATCCCCAGTCGAGGACGGCGATAAGGATGATTTTTTTTCTGTGGGCGCTCAAGTTAGACATAGGCAAATAATAAATTCAAAAATATAGATATTGCCGTTTAGAGCTTGTTGGAGGGGTCCTCTGCAATCGGAAGTTTCTTTATATTACTCTTGTATAGGACAAAGATAGGTATTTTTTTAAAACTTCGGGCAGGCAATCCGGTTGCGTTTCAATCGTCGTTTTTGTTGCTTTTGATATGGAGCTTGCACAAAGCGGTAAGACAGATTAACCATGGCAGTATAAAAGCTGTCATTTGAGTTGTTCCCCCTATTGATACCGGTGAGGTCTTTTCTCGTCCGTCCTTCGAGTTCTCCTGACCTATTGGAAAGGATGGCTGCCAGCTCCCCATTGTGGTCTTTCAGGAAGTCATAATCGAGGTAGTATTGGCTAATGTCGTCGATATAGTCGGTCAGCGTCCACCGTGTTGATAATTCCAGCCCTAAAAAAACGTGTTTATTGAGCGGGTATTTAAAGCCCAGTCCGAAAGGGATAGAGTAGGCGTGTTTTTTGTACTTGTCGGGGTAGCCCTCAATGCCCTGTCCCTCTGTTCCCAATGCCTGCAATTCAATTTCTTCTCCCTGATAATACGTTTTGGGATTGAAGTGAAAAAGCCCCAAACCGACAAATGAATAAGGATGAAATTTGCGAACCCTATAACTCTTTTTGAGAAATTGAGAGAGGTGTATTTCCAATAGAAACGATGCCTCTGTGATTGTAGAGTGAAAATTCAAATTTCGGGTTATTTGCCAGTCCAGTAATGATTTGGAGTCATCCCCGTAGAGCTTTCCACGCATGAAATTGAACTGAAAGCCAAAATAATCTTTAAAGTTGAACTTGACAAAGGTAGAATACGCCAACCGTGTGTTGGTCAGATTGGTTATGAATAGATTGGTATTGAGGTCACCATCATACATGACCGCTCCCCCTTTAAATCCCATAGAGAGATACTGAGAATAGTTTCTTACAGTCATTCCCAAAAGGATGACAAGTACAAGGCTTATCCGGTTTAAACGTCGATTCATGCCGTCAAAATAAGGCTTTTTTAGCATAATTTCCAACATAACAAAAATTTATACGTATTTGAATAACAGAAAAAGAGTTAGTATCTTCGTTCTCACTCGCAGAAAACAATTTCTTAAAAAGAATTTTCATGAGGTTACCAAAATATCTATTGTCTTTAGCTTGTATATGGTTGCTATGTACGGATTTATGTCAGGGGCAGGAGATTGCTCAATGGCAAAAACAATTAAATAATCCTTCCGATCGGAAGCGGCTAGACGCCCTCTTTGAGTTGAGTGCCGCCTACAATCAAATATCTCTCGATACCGCTGTATTGTATGGTCGGAAAGCCGTTGAATTATCCCGAAAAATGGGTGTTGATTCCCTGCTGATAAAATCACATCTTCGCCTTGCCGTCTCCTTTTTTTATCGTAATGAGTTGGATTCTTTGATCACCCATGCCAAAATTATCGAAAACTACAATGCCGATTACAATACCAACAGAGCGTTGGCTTTTGCCTATAAAATACTCTCTATTGCCTATCGGAAAAAAAATGACCTACCGGCATCCATAGGCTATTCTGAGAAGGGACTCGAAATTTACAAACAAGAAAAAGATACGGCCTCCTTGGCATCAGTCCTCATCAGTTTGTCTAATACTTACAAGATTTTAGGCGATAATAAAAAGACCTTTTCGTATTTGTTTGAAAGCAAAAAATTGTACGATGCCACTAATGATACCGAAGGGAAAGGTATTGTATTGGGAGCGATCTCCAATGCTTATCTTGATCTCAAAGAGAAAGAAAAAGCCCTTCCTTTTCTATATGAGGCCTACCAAATACTTCGCCCTGATTCCTTTCCATATCAGCATGCAGAAACGGCTAATGTTCTGGGTGGAATATACCGTGATGACATGAAATACGATAGCGCATTATATTATTACAAAGAATGCCTCGATTACTATACAAAACTCGGAGATGATGAAGGCATAGGCATGATACACGATAACCTTGGAAACCTCTACAGGGATATGGGGCGGTGGGAGAAGAGCTATGTGCACCTTCACAAAGGGCTAACGATTAGCAAAAGGTTGAAGATACCCTTCTCGACTGTCCATGCCATGAAGGATTTAGGGCTTTATCACAATATGTACGGACAAAGGGATTCCGCCGCTTATTATTTCCATACAGCCTTAGATGCGATTGATGAACGGAAGTTGGCGATGCCCTATATCAAAAATGACCTCTACAGACTTCTTTACGAGCACTACAAAAAAAAGGGAGGTTACAGCAAAGCGCTCAACTATCACGAATTATTTCTCAATCAGGGAAATAAAATCAAAGGATTGGAAACTGAAAAAGAAATAGCCGCCTTGGAAACCAAATACGAAACCGAAAAAAAGGATAGGGAAATCGAACGATTAGAACTAAAATCCATCGTGCAACAGTCCAAAACGCGAACGTTCAGGACGGGATTACTGGCTTTGGCGATTATCTCTATATTACTTATCGCCGGTATTTTATACAGGAGAAGGAATGAGAGAAACCTCTTCGCACTTAAACAAAAAGTACACGAACAGGAAAAGAAAGAGTTGGATAGGGAATTGACTTATAAGACCAAACAGCTTACGTCGCATGCCCTGCACATGGTACAGAAAAACAAAGTGCTACAAGAGCTAAAGCAACGGATAAAGGATGTCGTGAAATCATCAGATGCTAAAAACAAAAAGGAGTTGCAGTCTATTATGCGTCGTATTGACTTTAATATTCAATCCGATGAAGACTGGAATACTTTCAGACTCTATTTTGAACAAACCAATCAGGACTTCTTTCGAAATTTACAGACAATTACCAATGACCTGACCTCAACGGAGTTAAAACTCTGCTCCCTCATCAAACTCAATCTAAACATCAAAGAGACTGCCTCCGTACTCAATATCGAACCGACGAGCGTTAAGACGGCAAGGCATCGCCTTCGAAAAAAACTCGGGCTTCAACCGGGGCAGGATTTGACGGCCTTTATTCGGCAGGTAGCATAGTGCCTTTTCTGTCCAGTAAATAACTAAATGTCAGGTAGGGTTTTGCAATCGGATACCAGCTTTTGTCCCGAAAATCGTATAATACCTGAATATCCAACTGGATGCCAAAAAATGCCTGTGCGCCGACTCTTCTTTCCCATTTGACACCGGAGGCGGCTCCCATGAGCAGGTAGTTTTCGGAATAGTCTTCGAAAGGCATGGCAATATATGGGGATGCTAGATTGATTGTGGTGATGGGATTATAAAGTATCCCCGGAGTCGGCTTGTAAGTGGAATACGTTTCACTTATATGAAGAATGGAGAACCCCAGTTCGTATTGGAATCGGGAGTTTAGCCGGTTGGATGATAGTCGCCGAAAGACCAGGGAGGTTTCTAATCGCTTTGATATGGATGGACGATAATCATATTGCAGATTATAATTGACATTGTCCGTCATATAAAACAGCTTCACCCCCGCAGAAAAACGCCCCTTTACCGGGATGAAATAATCGACACCACCGCCTGCAAATCCATCGGGAATCCAGATGGCATTCGCAGCTACTTCCCTTGATTGAGCATTGACAGAAGTTTGTAATAAGAAAAGAAACAGACAGCAATAAAGGTATTTCATCATGATATTTGATTTTAAATATAAAGACATCAATATCTCGTCAAAGGGTTGGTTGAGTTGGTACTGTTTTTGAAATGTGCTATCTTTGACTAAATTTTCATCTATGTCAGCAAGCGAACAAATGCCGTACTTCATCAAGCCTTCTGTTAATCTTTCCAAAGTGGAGAAAGAGGAAGCATTACAAACGGCCTGTGATGCCATTACCGACACACTCGAAGGCGAAGGGGATGTTATTCTCAAAATGGCGACCATCAACTGCCTGCTCAAAACCTATCTTCCCTATGCTTATTGGGTTGGGTTTTATCTCTACAGAGATGGGCAACTGTCT
>JALVDO010000596.1 GCA_027008975.1 Saprospiraceae bacterium
AGTAGCTCGGTGCCGGATATCAAGGCATTTATGCAAGATTACGGAATTACTTATCCATTAATTCCAACACAAACATCTACCCTGCTCGCCTTTGGAGAAATTTTTGCCATCCCAACCAGCTATCTTATCTCTCCACAAGGTAAAGTGGTCAATAAAACCATCGGCATGATTACCTTTAAAGACCTTAACCATTATGTAAACCCATCCCAGCCCAGGGAAGTTTTATTCGAAAAAGAATAGGCAAAAAAAAGCCCTTCAGGCAAACTTGAAGGGCTTTTAAAGAAGGTCGATACGTTTATTTCAAACGTATTACCTGCCCCGGATTAATATTATAAGCTGGTGCCTGTAGATTGTTTAATTTGATAATATCTTTCCAGTAAACACCCGTTTGACGCATAATCTCAAAAACAGTATCGCCTTTCTTTACGATATAAGTACTATCGCTACCGCCACTGCTACTACCGCCTGAATAGGTGGTATTGGTTGTCGTATTCGTCGCGGCACTACCACCCGCATAGGTTGTGGGTTGATAAGGCTTATAGGTTTTTTGCTGATAACTGCCTGTATAAATACTCTTATTACTGGCTGTTACACTGCCTGTATTTCCAGTACTGCCTGCTGATTTACCCGCAGAACTGTAATCATAATAAGTGGTGTTACTGCCCGTACCGCCCGAATTATAATTGCCAGCACCATAACCACCGTAGCTTGCTTGTGTATTTCCCTTGTTCTTCTGTTGTGCCTGTTGACGATTCCAACGATCAATATAATATTGCTGATCATGTTGTCCCGCCGGTTTTGGTGCAGGCTGATAAGTCGTTTTTGGTGCTGGCTTATAGGTATAGGTCGTTTTAGGCTGTGCCTTGGCCGCACATGGCGTACAGGTTGCTGCCGGACGACGCTGACCAAATAATCCACCACGGGCAACCTGTCCCGTTCTGGCAACTTGTGTCGTCCCACCACCAGAAGAATAACCACCACTGCCATCCACATTTTGGTTGGCTCTATATCCGCTACATCCAGAAGCTAAAACAGCTACCGTAGAAGCAACTGCAAACAGTTTAACTTTATTGTCCATAATAAATACCTTCGATTTATTTATCTATTTCAACTGATAGATTCCCACAACCACCATGAGTAAGCCCACGACAAGCCAACCCAGCCACTCAATATATTTAACGATGAGTGGTTCCATGCGTGGCCCCGCCCTGGCAACTAAAAACGCTACCAGGTAAAAACGCGCGCCCCTGCCAATTGCAGATGCAATCACAAAGGGGACAAATGCCATAGACAAAAGCCCTGCACTGATTGTGAAAAGTTTATAAGGTATTGGCGAGAAGCCAGCGACAAGAATTGCCCATATGCCCCATTCTTCAAACAAGGATTTAACCTGCTCAAATTTTTGCCCATAACCCCAATTTTCAATGAGTGGTCCCAACCACTCATAAGCCCAAACACCCAATAAGTACCCGGCAATTCCACCGAGTACAGATGTGAGTGTTGTCCATGACGCTAAACGCAACCAACTTGAGGGCCGGGATAGCGTCATCGGAATTAACATAATATCGGGTGGTGGTAACGGCAATAAAGCTGATTCTAAAAAACTGACCACACCCAGATAGTATTTTGCGTATTTATGCTGCGAATACTCAATTACTTTATTATATATATTCGAAAACAGCTTCATTTTAAAGGATTTTTTGCATTTTTTGTTAAATAATTATCGCTATTTTTTTATACTGCGAATAAATTGAAGCCATTAGCAGTGATTATTTACTGACTAAAGGGACGAATTGGACCGAATCATAATCAGTCACCTGACAGTTAAACTCAGAGGTACGTATCACTAACTGCAACTTTTGTTCAGAATTTTGTGCCCCTACCGGAATTACCATGCGTCCACCTATTTTTAATTGTTGTACAAGTGACACGGGAATTTTATCCGGAGCTGCCGTCACAATAATGGCATCATAGGGCGCGGCTGCGGGCCAACCCCAACTGCCATCACCCTGATGGGTACGAATATTTCGATACCCCAGGCGATATAATAAATCTCTTGATTGCCGATACAGCTCGGGAATCACCTCTACTGTATGTAAATTCTTCACTAAACCACCCAACACAGCCGCCTGATAACCAGAACCAGTACCAACTTCGAGTACATTGTCGAGTGAGCCAGCTTCTAGCAACAGCTCGGTCATTCGAGCCACAATAAATGGCTGTGATATCGTCTGCCCATGACCAATGGGAAAAGAATCATCTTCATAAGCCAGATAATCCATCGCTTCATCAACAAATAAATGACGTGGTACATAACGCATC
>JALVDO010000597.1 GCA_027008975.1 Saprospiraceae bacterium
TGGCAGTCATGATAGACACCTTTGCACCTTTATTTATGACAAAGGAAGCATACGGGATAGAAAATAAGGATTATTATAAGAGTTGGTTAGAATAGTACCGGAGACTTCAGTCGCCGACTATAGTCTACGGTACAAAAAATAAATAAGTAGTTACAAAAAATAAATTACAATGGATACCACAACAATCAGTAAAGTATTTTCAGGGAAGGATATATTTCCTATGTTAGGGACGGATTACGTTGAGTTTTACGTAAGTAATGCAAAACAAGCCGCTTATTTTTATCAAGTGGCATTTGGATTCAACCTGGTCGCTTACAAAGGGCTTGAAACCGGCTCTAAAGATATTACCTCTTATGTGTTACAGCAGGGTAAGGTACGCTTTGTATTGACTGCTACACTCAATCCTGATGACCCAATAGGTGAGCACGTTCGCAAGCATGGAGACGGCGTGAAAGTACTCGCCATACAGGTCGAAAATGCAAAAGAAGCTTACGAAACTGCTCTGGAGCGGGGAGCAAAATCTGCAGGAGCCTATCAAGTGCTAAAAGACGAGTTCGGAGAAGTTTGCATTGCTTCGATTCACACTTACGGAGAGACCATTCACACCTTTGTAGAGCGCAAAAACTACAATGGACCTTTTATGCCGGGCTTTCAGGCAAAGCAAAGTCTGATGAAAATTGATCCGGTGGGTTTTGAGTTTATAGACCATTGCGTTGGTAATGTGGAATTGGGAGAGATGGACAAATGGGTGGACTTTTACAAGAAAGTAATGGGCTTTGATTTATTGCTGACTTTTGACGATAAAGATATTTCGACAGAATATACAGCATTGATGAGTAAGGTGGTGTCAAATGGTACCGGTCGCATCAAATTTCCAATCAATGAGCCGGCAAAAGGCAAAAAGAAATCACAGATAGAAGAATACCTCGATTTTTATCACTCCGCCGGTGTCCAGCACGTAGCACTTGCTACCAATGATATTATCACTACCATCACCAAACTGCGCCGCAATGGTGTCGAATTTCTTTATGTGCCGGATAACTACTATGATGATTTGAAAGATAGAGTAGGGGAGATCAATGAAGATATAGAGCAACTAAAAGCACTAAATATTTTGGTTGATAGGGATGATGAAGGATATTTATTGCAACTGTTTACCAAGCCGGTACAAGACCGCCCGACTGTCTTCTTTGAGATAATACAACGAGTAGGCGCACAATCCTTCGGAAAAGGAAACTTCAAGGCGCTGTTCGAGTCCATTGAGCGGGAGCAGGAGTTGAGAGGAACGTTATAATTGAAAATGACCAAACGATGGTAGGCATCTTCAGTTGCCGAAGAAGATGCTTACCTTTATCATATCATCATATCAACTCAACCCGGCCACTACTCACATCATATATCGCTCCGACTACTTCAATCTCGTGCTTATCTATCATGTCTCGTAGGACTTCACTTGAGTCCCTGATAGCTTTGGTGGCAATTTTTACATTTTCAATAGATACTTTATTGACGAAGTCGAGGTTGGAGGAATTTCTAGCTTCCTCCGCTTCTGTTTGAACGGCATTTACTGCCGGTTTTATCTTTTCGAGCATTTGGGTCAGTTTACCGAGATGGACATCATCACAGGCACCTTTAATGGCACCGCAGGAGGTGTGTCCCAATACCATTATTAGCTTGGAACCCGCTACTTTGCAGGCAAACTCAAGGCTTCCTATTATATCATCATTGACGAAGTTACCCGCAATTCGAGCGTTAAATAAATCTCCAACCCCCTGATCAAAAATTATTTCAGTCGGAATCCTGGAATCAATACAACTCAATACGGTCGCGAAGGGGAATTGCCCTTCCGAGGTGTCCCTGACCTGCTCGAGGTAGTTGCGGTTGATTCTTATGTTTAGTAAAAAACGCTGATTACCTTCGAGAAGGAAGTTCAACGCCTTTTCAGGAGTCATCGTGCTTTGCGTTTCTTTTGTGTGTGCCTTCATAATACTCATTTCCTCAACCTGTGAATGACAAAAATAACAAAAAAGGTGCAAACCTTATCAGCATGCAGGGCTTTCTCATAAAAATAATTCTCATTTATTCAGTCAAGATAATTGTAAGTTCTCAATACGGGGGCATTTCATTTTGTCGTTTTTTAGTAGTGACGGTTTCAACCGCCAAGAAAAGACAGCGAAGCGTTGTCGAATCATTAAACACCTATGACGTAAGATACAATTTTCGTAACTACTTACTACGAATGGAGGCATGGATACCGGTGCGTGTGTAGGATTACCATCCTATATTTTTTAGAAAGGAACAGTGAACAGATGTCAGGGCTAC
>JALVDO010000598.1 GCA_027008975.1 Saprospiraceae bacterium
ATCCGTCTTTGGTTCTATTATCAAAAGCTTCCTGAATAATTGATACCAATTGCTCATCGGTCGCACCATTGCGCATAAAATCGCGGAGGTTAAATGTTCCCGAATCGTATAGACAGGTTCGTAAAACGCCTTTCGGTGTGACGCGCAACCTATTACAACTACCACAGAAAGTACGGCTGTAGGCGGCAATAATACCAATATCTCCTTTGAATCCGGGTATTTGATACAAGGCTGCTGTAGAGTGCGGTGGAGCTACTTTTTTCTCTATAGTAGGGTACGTCTGCCTAATGTGTTCTAAAATGGCATTATAGTCCCACTTTAGGGATGTATAATGAGCATCTGCGCCATTAAATGGCATTTCTTCAATAAAGCGGACACTTATCGGGTTATCTTTAGTCAGCTTGACCATCTCGGTTATATCTTGAATATTTTTTCCATCCATGACCACCGTATTTATTTTGGTCGGAATATCATGAGATAACAGACTATCCAAAGTGCCAAGCACCTCCGGTAAAACATCCCGTCGTGTAATTTCAAAAAACCGGTCTTTATCCAAGGTATCCAGGCTCAAATTGACAGAAGCAATCCCCACTTTTTTAAAATCGGGGATAAAGGCACGAGTAATTGTCCCATTGGTTGTGATATTAATCTTTTCGATGCGCCTGAGGTCGTTAACCGAAGCGATGAATTTCATCATATCTTTTCGCACAAAGGGTTCTCCTCCTGTAATTCTCAATTTATTGATGCCCATTTCAGATAATACCCTCGTTAGGCGCAACAACTCCTCATAGGACAAAAGATCCGTCCGCGGAGTAAAATCAATCCCCGTTTCCGGCATACAATAAAAACAGCGCAGATTACACCGGTCTGTTACCGCTAACCGCAGGTAATTAATTACCCTGCCCTGTTTATCGAATAGTTTTTTATCCTTCATTGAGTATTATCCTTCGTTTATCAAAACCAAGCACAAAACTAACATAAAAATAGGACTAGTGTTGAAAAGTTCTTAATATTGGGCTTGATTCAATACAAAAACAAAAAAAATGTCATTATTGTTATCCATTGATTGGAATGCCTCGCCCGAAATCATCTCGATTGGTCCACTTACATTGCGCTGGTATGGTTTGTTATTTGCAGCCGGTTTTGTTGCAGGACTATATATGGTTCGGAAAATGTTTGAAGCAGAAAATGCCCCGGAAGAGTGGTTAGACAAAGCTTTTATCTACATCGTCGTAGGCGCTGTTGTAGGCGCAAGACTTGGACACGTTTTCTTTTATGACTGGGGATACTACAGTCAACACCTTGGCGAGATAGTGCAGGTTTGGAAGGGAGGCTTAGCAAGTCACGGTGGAGCCATTGGTATTTTTATCGCGCTGTGGTTGTTTTCAAAAAGAGTTAGCAAAAAACCATTATTGTGGATATTCGACAAGGTTGCCGTCCCCGTTCCACTGGCAGGATTTTTTATCAGAATGGGAAATTTGATGAATTCGGAAATCATAGGAAAGAAGACGGATGTATCTTGGGCTTTTATTTTTCAGAAAGTCGATGAAATACCAAGACATCCGGTTCAATTATACGAAGCACTAGCGTATTTATGTATCTTTTTCATTATTTATCCCGTCTATTGGAAGACAGACAAGCGCAACAAACCGGGCTACGTTTTTGGTTTATTTCTCGTATTGGTTTTTGGTGCCAGATTTGTTTTGGAATACTTCAAAGAAGATCTCGGCGGCGTTCAAAGTTATTTTGGTGATGTATTGAGCACCGGACAAATACTAAGTGTACCATTAATCCTGTTAGGTTTTTATTTGATGTTTCGAAAAACATAGATACTCATGAGTCAACCAACCAAATTATTTTTTTTATTAACTGCCGTCTTATCTTTTGCCTGTAAAAGTGCATCGGAAAAGCGCCCCGATATTAGCACCCCACCAACTGGATTCGTCATAGACAGCCTTCCTGAATATCCGTTTCCTTACGCTGTTGGGCAACCGGATGAGTCCTTTCGGTTACCTGTTGAATTAAAAGAGATTTCGGGCATTACCCTCAGAAAGGATGAAAAATCAATGCTGACCGTTCAAGATGAAGACGGTATTATCTACCACATCAATACAGAAGGAAAAATATTAAACAAATATCCCTTCTGGAAAAAAGGAGACTACGAGGACATCGTTATTGTTAGGGATACTGTTTACGTGGTAAAAAGTACCGGTACGCTTTACAAGGTAGTCAACCTGGGATTACCAAAGCAATATGTCGAAAAGTACAATACCGTATTGAGTAAAGCCAATGACGTCGAAGGGCTGGCGTATGACGCCGATA
>JALVDO010000599.1 GCA_027008975.1 Saprospiraceae bacterium
ACGGAGGATATTTTATATCATATTTATCAATATTGTTTTTATTTCTTGTACTAATGATAAAAGGACAGGAGGGGGTGACATGGATTCATCTGCTATAAAAAGTAGTGAAGTTTTATTATCGGAAGGTGAACTGATAATGCTAAAAAAAGCCGCAGAATATCTAATTCACAATAGGCTTGACCCCTTGAAAGGTACAATCAATTCATTTGTTTTTTGCGATAGATTTGATTTTTTTTCAATGAGGAGGTTTGATAATGATGCACAGAAGGAAGCTAATCTATCTGAGAATATTGGGTTAGAAATAAATAACAAATATGGTGGTAAGCGTTGTGAAGGGATCAATAGATTTTCGTCGAATAAACATGGTTCTAAGCTTCTCACGTTTAGTGCTTTTAGTTCAGAATATGTAATAATATCATATCAAGAAATCGAACCAAATTTGACAGAGGATGTATGTTCAAGAGATTACAATTATATAGGAGTTGGCACCAATTTGAGCACAGAAATATGAAATGGACTTTAACAGCAATTTTAATAACTTTAGTTTTGACCGAATTAATTGCGAGTCCTCAAGTTCCAGATTATATTATTTATAAGAATGACACAATTCCGACATACAACTTATTGGTCGAACAATATCTACAGACTCAGAAAGATGATAATGGAAAATTATTTGATTTGAGTTTTAGAAACTCAATTGATGGTCAGTTAGGAACATCTATGAATTGTTGGAGAGGGTATCAAGCCATTTACAAAATAGAAAATGACAGTTTATTTGTAAGTGCAATAATAGATTGTCATTCTTTAGAAAACAAGAACCAAACACCAAATAACTATATCAAAAAAATATTTGGAGACAAAGTCAAAAACAACAAAGTTTTTATAAACTGGTATAGCGGAAATATTAGCTTTCCGTCAAAGACTAAAGACAACAAAATTTTACGTTGGGATGGAGTATTCGAAAGAGTTTTTCTGTATGAAACTGTTATAAAAATAGAGAACGGGAAAATAATTGAAATCAGTGACGAAACAAACTATGTAGATTTAGTAAACGGAATAGATAGAATGGAAAGAGATTCTATCAGCAACATTCTGTTTGACCATATCAAAAAATATAAATGGACAAAATTGGATAAATTTGATTGTGGAGAAAGATATACAGTCGTGATTGGAGAAAATGGAAAAGTTAGTGATGTGGTAATGACTGATTATCAAACTGACGAACTGATTGAAGAGCACTGGGACACGAAAAGAGAATACAATTTTTGTGTCAATTCAGTGAAAAAAGCCGTATCGAAATTGCAATTTGACATTCTAAAACGGAAAGGAAAACCAACGGAGGAAAAAGTATTTATTGAGATTTGGTTTAATGAAGATGGAACAATTGAAAATTGGACGAATTAAAAAAAACTGGTGTCAACATGCGGTAGCGACTATGCCGCCCTATCGGGACGGCACATTCGCTACCGCCACCGTTCATTTGATTGGAATAAGGAACGGACAGTTTTCAATCATAACAGAATCTGCGGTTTCCTTGGGATGAAAAAGTTTTTGCATCGGTTGAAACCGACGGTAAAAAACAGAAAGAAAAGTACGGTTAGCCCCAGCTATTACCGTTCGCTTCAGCTATTGCAATTAGACCAAAAAGGATAGTAAAAAGTGGCTTTAGCCACATAAATGGCGATTATTATCGTTTTTCATTTCAAATACCATTCATCACCCCATACAACCATTCCCCACATTTTGCTTTCTCTGCAATAGGGTATCCAATATCTTTGTGGCATTCATTCATCAAAAAAAAGAACAATGAGATTTTTAGCGAGTATCACAATGATGTTTCTAATAATATTTGCCGGAAAGGCACAGGATATTACCGGTGATTGGGCGGGCGCATTAGATGTACAGGGTGTCCAATTACGGGTCGTATTTCACATTACAAAAAGCGAGGATGGACTGAAAGCAACAATGGATAGCCCGGATCAGGGTGCCAAAGGCATTCCCGTAAACGGCGTGACTTTCGAACGACCTGTTCTGAAACTGGATATGTCTAATATTGGTGCTAATTACGAGGGTAGTGTCAATGACGATTTCACAAATATTACCGGAATTTTCACCCAAGGCGGACATGATTTGGCGCTTGCCTTATCAAAAAAGACGGAGACAGAATTGGGCACAATGACTCCCAAACGTCCCCAGACGCCAAAAGAGCCCTTTCCTTACTATTCCGAGGATGTCGTTTTTAATAATACAGCAGCCGGTGTCGAATTGGCGGGTACGCTTACTCTGCCGGATAGCGTTGGCAAGTATCCAGTCGTCGTAT
>JALVDO010000600.1 GCA_027008975.1 Saprospiraceae bacterium
ATTGGCGTCAATCAGGCAGCGATGGATACCTTTTTATTGTTAATGCATATCATCATGGAACATCAACTACTCCTGCATTCTATACACAGGAGTCTGTATATTCTCCTAATATTATAGGAGGAGGAAACTATTTATACGCGATCAAACACAGTACTTACAGGCATATAGTTGATGAGCCAAATTCTTCTACTTCAGATGTTAATATTAAGGTTGCTCTTATCACCAACGACTTACTTGGCGATATTCAAATGGCAAACCAATCCTATCCAAATACAAACGCTAATGTAAACATTACAGATGCTAATTATTTTGAAATAATGTCAGAGCCTTCTGATCACACTTATTACGTTAGAGACGGAGGCTGTATTGAAATACCATCCACATTTATTTCTGATGCTATTTGGCTGTTTACAGAGAGAACAGACATTCCTGTAACCACAGATTTAGATGCTAATACTCTTATTGATCAACTGGAAATTGTGCAGGATGATTTTGTAGCAACCGCTCAGAATACTAATATCATTTGTGGACAGGCTGCGATATTAGGTGGCGTTGACTTTTGTATGCTTTCCGGCGTAGATATTTACTATAGCTGGAGACAAGGATCAACTGACCTTCTCAAGTATAAGGTAAGAAAAAATACCGATGGGACAACAGATATATCGGTTTTCGACGAAAATACTCAAACATGGAATCCTGTTAGTGAAATCCCAACTGTAACGGTTTATCCCGAATCTTCAACTTGTTATAGCTTACAGCGAATATTTCAAAATACTGACATTCGGAATTTTTCTCTTTGTACGTATTCTTCTGAGATATGTATTCAAGTGTCGGACGGTGTGGCATATAACGCCGCTTTTAATATCGAAAGTTGTAATGATTTAACAATTGAGCTTGACCCTGTTGATAGCGAAAATTCTCAAATCTGGGATTTTGGTGATGGAAGTAGTACTGTTACTTCAAATGGTGAGAATGTCACCCATACATATAATAATGCTGGTTCTTTTACTATTACCCATACGGTAGGAGATTATTGCCCCGCTGTATATGAACAAGTTGTCAATATGCCCAATTGCACGGACTGCCTTTCTCCCGAAGCCGCTTTTTCTTTTGAAACAATATGCCATTTAGTATCTTTCGAAAATCTTGAAATTTGTGAGGGATGCTCCCATTTGTGGAATTTTGGTGATGGCTATACATCTAACGAAGTTAATCCAACCCACCTGTATGAAGGCAGTGGCAGTAATCCATATTTTGTTCAACACATTGTTACGAATGAATGTGGCAACGTAACGACAACAACCATTAAAATTGAAACTGAGGACTGCGGTGACAACCTTACCTGCGATTGCAACTTTACATTGGGAGCAACCGGAGAGGCACATAATATTAGTGAATACTTCCCGAATGACGATGTGACCTCACTTGGACATTACTGCGTGCAGGGTATTCTTACCATGGATAAAGATTTTGAATTTGATAATTGCCTGTTATTTATGTATCCGGGTGCAGAGATACGAATTTCAGCGTCAAAAAGTCTTAAGGTCATCGAATCGAAACTATTGGGTTGTGATCAAATGTGGCGGGGAATTGAAGTAGAGCAGGCTGGTAATTTGGATATGGAAAAAAGTCTGATAGCTGATGCCCAATATGCTGTTTTTGCACACACCGGAAACGATACGGAAATCCCTTCCGTAGTATTAAAGGGCAATATATTTAGAAATAATTATGTGGGTATGTACGTAAAAAGAAGAGGTCAAATCAAGGAAGCGGTCATCGATAATTATTTCATCAGGGACTTACCACTAAAGCCGCACTTTCCGGGACAGACCTCTACGCCTGAACACCTGCCTGCACAGAACAATGCAGCATCACTCTCCGGGATTATCCTGACTGAGACATCTTCCTTCTCATGTGCAAACAACCACTTCATCAATCTGACTTCAGGAATAGTTGGGTGGAGTAGTAGTTTTGCTTCTTTTGATAACACTTTTAATACAATTGGGACAATAACCGAAGCATATACTACCTTCCCCGAACACGGCAGAGCTATTTCTTCCAATTCCGATGGAGGGGTCATGCTCCAAGCGACCAACAATAACATTTCCAATTGCACAGAGGGTATCTTTGCACGCAAAACACAATTGCTGGCACAGGGCAATACCATCAATCAGGTAAATATTGGTATCACCTCCGTATTGGGTAGTCCCGAAAATTCTGTTATTGGAGGAGACTTGGACACTGATAAAAATACCATTACACAGGCGAACTTCGGCGTTTTGTTGAGTCATATACAGTATCCGGCGATGATAGAGGTC
>JALVDO010000601.1 GCA_027008975.1 Saprospiraceae bacterium
AGCTATTACAAGCAAGTCTTTTCACATAACCCCGACCCTGCAGATGGCAATATTGCAAAAAATGCTCTCGAAGAAATATACGTCAGAGATTTGGGGCAACCCGACAAATACTATGACTTTTTGGAAACTATTCCCGGGTACAAATCAGATAATATCGACCGCGAACAGGGGACGTTCCTCGCAGCAGAGACAAAGTTTGAAGACGGTGATTACACCAGAGCTATTCAGGGCTATAATGAGTACATCAGAAAATACCCTAAGGGTGTCAATCTGATTACTGCATATTACCACAGAGGAGAGTGTTACACCGCATTAGAGGATTATGATGCGGCAGAGCGAGACTATACGGAAGTTATCAATAGAGGGCAAAGTAAGTACTACACCAAGGCATTGGAGAAAGCTGCCATCATTGCCTACCATCACTCTGAGAATTACAGCAAAGCCTATGACTTATATTCGAGGATGGAATCCGCAGCCACTACAGAAGAAGCCCGGCTAAACGCCCAACTGGGAGCCATGAGTAGTGCTTTCAAAATAGGCAATAAGCAAGCAGTCAGGTCGATGGCGAGTAAGCTCATTTCGAATCCAGCAGCTACACAGGCGCATAAGTCTTCCGCTAATTTCTATCTCGGAAAGCTCGCTTTGGAACAGGGTAATTACGCCAACGCAAAAACGTATTTCGATCAGGTCATTAAGCTGAGTGATGGGGAGCAGGCGGCAGAATCGAGATATCAAATCGCATACATTTATTATATGCAACGCAATTTGGATAAGGCAGAAGAACAGTGCCTTGCCAATAACAACGACAACTCCGGCTATCCGTATTGGGCAGTAAAAAGTATTGTTTTGGTATCGGATATCTATGCGGAGAAGAACAAGTTATACTTTGCGAAGAGAGCACTGGAGGCCGTCTTGGGTTCTATCAATGACGACCCTAGCATCATCGAGCAAGATCCGGGGCTGAAACAAGTAGTAGAGGATAAATTGCAGGTGGTTAACAACAGGATTAACCAATCCTCCAATCTGTATGCCCCAAGCAGCGGGAGCTCTCTTGAAATGATTGATGACGAAAATTGATAAAAAACAACTTCATTAGCAACGATTCAAAAAATAAATTATTAAGATGCGAAATATAAAAATTATCATTGCCCTGATTGCCTTTAGTTTCTTACTAGGGAGCATTGCCCAGGCGCAAGGGGGCTTAAATCCCGGGGGTATCGATGTCGAAAAAAGCTTCAACGCCCACCTTAAAATTACAGAAAAGGTTGATGTCGAACCTAAGCTCCCCGAATTGAAAGGAACTATCAAAAAACAATACTACAACGTCGTTGGCAAGCCTGTTTCTGTCAACTACCTACCCCCTAAGATACGTCCCCGCGCCTTCAAGAAGGATGGCGTGCAAGAGTTCTATAAAGGATATTTGCGCTTAGGGGGTGGGCTTCCAAATGCATTGCTAGGCGATTTTTCGTACAATCTAATCGCCAAAAAGCAACTGAACGTAGGGGTGGATTTATCCCATTACTCCATTAATAACGCTCGAAAACTGGAAAATCAACGCTCAAGCGATACCAAAGCACTCGTCGATGGCACCTATTATCTGGAGCAGGGCTTTGCTGTTAATGGTCAACTTGGGTTTAGCAAAAAACAAGTTTATTATTATGGTTATAACGACCTGAATGAAGAACTGGATACCACTAAATACTCTTTTGAGTCGGAAAATGTTAGGCAGCGATTTGGTACTTTCTTTGGAAAAGCAAAAATCTTCAATGGAGAGCGTACTGCATTGGACTTTAACTACAGCGCCGGCATCGACTTCTATATCATGCAGGACTTCTATGCAGCTCGCGAAAACGGATTCAAGTTGGAGTTAGCAGCAACCAAATGGTTCAATGAAACGCATCCGCTGGAAATTAAGTTAGTAACCGACTTTACCAAGTACAAAAACTTTGAGACGCAAAAGCTCAATAACTTCTCGCTAAGGTCGGCATACACTTATCACGCCGATCGCTTCAAAGTGAAATTGGGTGCCAACCTGACCGCACACGAAGATAACTTCAGATTCTTCCCTGATGTTGAAGCCAATGCCAATGTCGTTGATGGCATAGTGACTATATACGCCGGCGCCAATGGTGGACTGCACAAAAATAGTTTCCGGAATATGACAGACTACAATCCCTTTTTAGAATCAGCAGTCACCATCAAAAACAGTAGTGATATCCACTTCTACGGAGGTGTAAAGGGAAAGATAGAAAGCATCGAATACAATGGGATGGTCGGTTATAAAACCGTTGAGAATTTGGCGTTGTACAAACTTTCCGACTATCAGGATTCTATTCCCCGTTTTAATGTACTCTACGATACGGCAACGATTTTCACCATTCAGGCTGATGTCTCCGTCCCGCTTTTTAAAGGGTTTGAAGTCACGGGAAGTGTCATGAATAATATTTACAATCTTGAAAATAATGAAAAAGCATGGCATCTGCCCGCTTTCTCTGTCAAAGCCGGGGCAAAATACCTCACAATGAAGGATCAACTACTCGTCAAAGGGAATTTCTTTCTCGAAAATGGCGTCCCTTATCAAGACGAAAATGGCGATGCCAAAACACTCAATACATTATTCGATATAAGCGTAGAAGCAGAATATTTCTTCTCCAAAAATATCGGCGCTTTCATGCAACTAAACAACCTGGCCAACAATCGGCGCCAACGCTGGCACCGGTACCCTGTCGTAGGGCTGAATTTCCTAATGGGCATTTCGGCAAGATTTTAGCATAATACAAGAAGTGATTCAAAGGTCTCTGACCTATTGCATCACTTCTTGCATCTTTTTCGAAAAAAAAGTGTTGTATTATTATAAAACAAAGAAAAATAAACTTACCTTTATCACTGAAGAAAAAACAAGTATTCCTTAACTATAATATTACAAAAGTATGAGAATAACTTTCGAGAAATTAAGAGCAATCAAGCACATGTTGCCAACAGGTAGTATCAAAAAAATTGCAGCAGACCTCGACTTGGACGAGCAAACAGTAAGAAACTACTTCGGTGCCAATAAGTTTGGAGACGGAGATTTTCTAGGAAAAGTCATCACTCCCGGTCCTAATGGAGGAGTTGTTGATTTACCGGATACAAGTGTTTTGGATGCAGCAGTTAAAATCATTCAAAACGCAGGAGGAAAAATCGACTTAGAAGAAATAGTATATTAAAAAAGATAAGTGTGTAAATGCTTATCTTTTTTTAATTATCATCTTCATCCAAAACAAAGGATTAATTAACTGTTTTCGAAATTCAAAGTCGTTATACATCTTTGAAAGTATTTCGAGGAAGCGTTTATTGCTTGCCAGTAAGGACGCTAAAAAGTTTACGAGTGGGACGTACTGCATTAGTTTCTGCAATTGATAACTGAGGTGCATCTCCGTTCCCAAAACTCTTTTGACGCGGACATCGTAAGCCTGCATAAAAGTTGCATCGTATTTGGCTGCTTTGATGCAGGCTTCAGCTTGCTCGGCTGCGATGAAACCACTATAAAACGCATTGCCAATCCCCTCCCCTGTCAATGGGTCGATTAAATGACCGGCATCCCCAACCAACATATAATTATCACCCGATATTCGACGTAGTTTAGAGCCAAGAGGTAGGCCATAGCCCTCCAGTTTCCCAATCATTTCAGCATCCTTGAAGCGCTCTTGAAAAGCAGGATGCCCGGCGATTACTTTCGCAAACATCTCGCGCAAATTAATATTCTTTTTACTCACGAAATCACTCCGCATACCAATGCCAATATTTGCCTCGCCATTTGCCATCGGGAAAATCCAAAAATAACCCGGTGTAATCGACTTTAAAAAGTGTAACTCGATAAAATTATCTGCTTTCATCCCTGTCACCCCCTTATAGTACGCCCGTACCGAGGCGGCATAATGTTTATTTATTTTTTCCAGACCGGCAATTCTCCTTGCAAACTTGGAGTGTGCACCGTCAGCAACAATCAGAATCCTCGTCCTGAATAGCAACTGCTCCCCGGTATCTCTTAATTCCCAACCATCCTCCACTTTTGTGTAATGCTCAATAGATACTCCTTCCCTTAGCTGAATATTCGCTCTCCTTCGCACCTCCTCTATTAGAAAATTATCAAAATCTATCCGCCTACACAAATAGCCCGGAGCTTTTCGCTTTTCGCGTATATAACCCGGCTGAAAGGGAATATTCAGTTCCTTCCCGTTTGGTGTCACAAAACACATTCCCCATACATCCGCTACCGGCAACTTGTCGTTAAAGCGCTCCAATATCTCCGGATCCAACCTATTGAGCAAAGTTGTCACCTTCCCACTTATCGCATCACCACATACTTTATCCCGTGGGAAAACAGCCTTGTCTATCAATACGCAGGGGATGCCTAAATAACTCAACTTCAGGGCGGTTGCACAACCTCCGGGTCCTGCTCCTACAATGCAAACCTCCGCATTTACAATAGATTTCTGACTCATAGCCGGCAAAGATAAAGAATTGTCAGGGAGTCGCCAAACACAACGAAAGATTGGGTTACTAAAAGAAAATAAGTATCTTTGTCGATGAACGATGATTTGATATTATGAACAAAGTAGAACTATCGGATATACAACAAATGCTACAAAAGCAAGGATATATTGGTGACCACTCCATCGCCATGTCCATCTTTTTGGCCATGCAATTACGCAAACCCTTGCTAGTGGAAGGCCCCGCCGGTGTTGGGAAAACCGAAATAGCCAAAGTAATGGCAAAGGCATTAGATACCGACCTCATCCGGCTTCAATGCTATGAGGGACTGGACAGCACCGATGCTCTTTACGAATGGAATTATCAACATCAATTACTCTTCCTGAAAATCAATGAAAGGAGTGAGCGCAAAATCGAACAGTTGGAAGACACCATCTTTTCGGAGCGTTTTCTGTTAAAACGCCCCATTTTGCAGGCCATTACCCATCCAAAAGACCCCGTATTACTCATCGACGAGGTAGATAGAGCAGACGAAGAATTTGAGAGCTTTCTGCTCGAAGTCCTTTCTGACTGGCAAGTTACCATCCCGGAAATTGGAACAATAGAAGCCAGTAGTCGCCCCCAAATCATCTTGACGGGCAACCGCACGCGAGAATTATCAGAAGCCCTCCGCAGACGCTGCCTATACCTCTGGATTGACTATCCTGATTTCGAAAAAGAACTGGCAATCGTCCATGCAAAAGTACCGGAGATAGACCGGCAATTCGCTCGCCAAATCTGCCTCTTTATGGAGTCGCTACGCGAGTTGAAACTCGAAAAAACACCCGGCATTTCGGAGACCATCGACTGGGCAAGGGCATTGGCAAGTATGCACCTGACTCACCTCGATAAGGCAATCGTCGAAGACACCCTCGGCGTCATACTCAAAGACTGGCAAGATATGCGGCATACAAAGGACTCCCTCTCCGAATTACTCGAAAAAACGGGAGTCACTTCCAGAATTATCTAAGCTGTGTATATATTATGGATAAGCTGCTAACACATCAGACCGCCCTCTCCGCTAATGTTGTCTTATTTTGTCGCTTTTTGCGAAAAAAGGGGTTTACCATCGGAGTAACTGAAACAACTGATACGCTAACCGCCTTGACAATGGTCTCCCTCTACAACGAGAATAACTTCAAAAATACCCTCAAAGCACTCCTGACAAAATCGCGTTATCAACAGCAAAAATTTGATGAATTTTATTCAGAATTTTGGAATGAACTCAGCCGCGCCGTCGATTCCAAAACAAAACAAAAACAATCGAAAAAGAAACGAAAGACCGAGGCACAAAAGCAAAAAGAGCAGTTCGACGCCCTCAAAAGCTGGCTTAATCTAAAACCCGCAGAAGAGGAAAAAATGATTGCCTCGCCTAGTGACATAACCCTACTGACAAAAAAGGACTTCAACGACCTAAGCGCTGATGAACTCCGTCTAATAACCCAGTTGCTTAAAAAAATGGCCAAACAACTGGCACATCAAGAAAGCCGCCTAAAAAAACAATCAAAAAGACGGCGACAACCCGACATAAAACGCACCATCCGCCATAATATGCGCCGTGGCGGAAACATCGAACGACTGATTTTTAGCGAACCCAAGGAGCGAAAACTAAAATTGGTGCTGCTCTGCGATGTTAGTAAATCAATGGACTTATACAGCCGTTTTTTTGTGCATCTCATCTATGCTTTCCAGAATACCTATGACAAGATAGAAACATTCGTCTTCAGTACCGCTCTGCACCGTGTCAGCGAGATACTCAATAACCATGATTTTAATCAGGCGTTCGATATTATTTCTGAGCGAGTACCACAATGGTCGGGTGGTACCACTATCGGAAGCTGCCTGCATGGTTTCACCCAAAAATACGGCCACTCCATGCTTGATAAAAAAACCATCGTTCTTATCCTAAGCGATGGTTGGGACACCGGTGACCAACAAGTAATGAGAAGCGCTATGAAGACCATCCATAAGCGCACAAAAAAAGTCGTCTGGCTTAATCCCCTTGCGGGAAATAAAAATTTCTCCCCCGATGTATTGGGTATGAAAACATCACTCCCTTAC